>WRKH01000320.1 GCA_009778175.1 Turicibacter sp. | reverse complement strand
GGCCGTTGAGGCCGTTGAGGCCGTTGAGGCCGTTGAGGCCGTTGAGGCCGTTGAGGCCGTTGAGGCCGTTGAGGCCGTTGAGGCCGTTGAGGCCGTTTTTAGTTTAAAAAATTCACTAAAAATAGCCGAACCAAGAGGAGAGCCGTACCACAGGGGTACAGGCGAATACAATCGGTTTGGAAACCGATAAACCTATCTAGGTGAGGAGAGAAAAATGAAAAAACGAACAAAGCAGTATCTGGCAATGTTGCTAGCGGTGGTTATGCTAATCACCTCAGCAAATTTCGTGTACGCAAACGAGGGCGTAAACGAACAGCAAGAGTGGCAGGAAGCAATACCTATCCGCACGGAGTCCTTTGACGTTAGTATCACCGTGCTTGAAAATGACGAGATGGGTATAGCCGATGAGGAAGAAATCGAATCCGAAGAAGACGAAGACGAAGAGCCAGCCGAAGAAGAAGAAGACGGCGAAAATGGCGATGACAACGGCGACGAAAATGGAGACGAAAACGACGACGAAAACAACGATGACAACGAAAACGGCGACGAAAACGACAACGAAAACGGCGATGACGATGACAATGACAACGACAACGACAACGAAGACGAAGACGAAAACGACCAACCCGAAGAAGGCAACCTAGCATACGCATTTAGCGTGGCGGCGGACGGCTTGGACTTTTTGCAAACCATTCCAGCCAGCCTTGAACTCTACCCACACGAAAACATCAATTTCGGCGTGGTTAGAGAGGGCGTTTTTTGGGTAGGCGAAGAGGACGGCGAAACTCCCCCTAGGCAGGTTAGAATCACCAATCTGCGTGAAGAAATCCTAAACATTTCAATCTCAATATCAAACGACACGGCTTTCTCCCTTTCCACCACGCAAATAATGTACCTAGCCCCAGGAGCGGCGGCTTATTTTGAAATAGCACCAAACCCCGAACTCGAGGCGGGCGAACATAGTGCAACCGTAACCGTCAGCGGGTTTCTCCCAATAACAGCGATGATTACGCCATTCGTGGGCGATACGGCAGGTACTTGGTTTGAGACAGCGTGGGCGACCTGGACAGGTGCTGGGCCTTTCGAGGCTTTCGTACGGCTTACGCCTGGGCAAAATGCCTATTATTGGCGGACGGGCGAAAGTATCACAAGCTACGACCCCACTTGGGACATGGCGAATGGCTGGGTGCAGGTTGACAACGAACTTATCCGCCAAATCGACTCCGCCCGCAATATTTGGCGAGTAGACATTCAAGGCTTGCCACGAGGCACTTACGATGTAGAAATCCGACAAGGCGGTGCGGTGGTGGAGGCTTTTGGCTCGCTTCGTACGGAGAGCTTTTCTAGGTTGGGGGCGGCTTTTATTCCGTCGAATGAGCTTTTGGGCAATTCCGCCCAAACCGACTGGGCGTTATACGGCGCAACGGGCGGTTATCTCTCTGACGGCAGAATCGATCCAGATGCCGTCATCATGTACGTTTCACATAATAATTGGGCGAATTTTACCATCGCCGACCTTAATATAAATAGTGCTTTCCGAGGCGGAAATCCCTTGGTAATCCGCTTTCTCGGAACGGTCGGGGCTTTTGACCGAGTTGCAAACACAGCGGCGGCGGCGGGTGCGGTGCTACCTCCCGATGCTATGGGCGGCAATCGTATGATGACCATGCAAGGCAACACAGCTCACAGAATCACCTTTGAGGGGGTCGGCAATGATGCGAGATTATACGGTTGGGGAATGTTCACAAATGGGGCGGTTAATGTAGTTTATCGGAATTTAGCCGTTGACCAATTTTTCCAGCAGGGTTTTAGAGCAAGCGGCAACACAACCAATCTTTGGGTACACAACAATACCTTTCATTTCGGGCAAAATCGCTTTTTCTACAATGATGAAGAGACCGACCGCACTATGGGGCAGGGTTCGGTCGATATAGAGCAAAATGTCAGAGGTTACACAATTTCTTACAATCATTTTAACGGCGGGCGCGGCACTCATCTAGTCGTGGGCGGCGTGCAGAATCAGAATCTTGACAACAATGTACACAGGCATTACGGCACGTTGCACAGCAACATCTACGACCATGCACAGGAAAGAAATCCAAGAACCCGCCACCACAATCAGCATATGTTCAACAATCTATTCCGAGAAGTTATCGGGCATCCGTTGCATTATCGCTTGGCGGACAGATACACGGGATACGGCATAGGTGCGGCACATAACGCCACAATTTGGGCGGAAGGCAATATCTTTGAAAATGTAGGTTTTCCATTTCTGCGTTCTCGGCACGGCCACGCAAGGGGCTTTGCACCGCATACGGGGCATAACCACTTTTTCGGCGACGGGCCTGGTTTTCTCGTAACGGGCGACAATTTAAGCCGAGAGAATTTTACCTCCGTGGGTGCTATGACGATTCCGCCGCTCGGAGATTTGGGGTACAGAAATACCGCTCGGGGTTGGAGCACAATGGAGGAGTGGAATGATTTTGCAGCCGCCGTTGCACAAATGCAGCCAAACATAATGGATGCCGCCACCGCAAGCACTTTTGACCCCAATTTGGATATCGGTATCATAATAGATCAAACCGCCACAATGCTGATGCCACCAGAGATAGACCAAGAAGTAAACCCAGGTTTTCCAGCATTAAACGGCAACGCCGCTAACCACGGCTGGGGATTTGAGGGCGATTTTAGGCCGTCCACTTCGCCGTTGGATATTCGCCCCACGGGTTCGGCAGGGCAAGTTGCCGCTTTGGTGGCACATTTAGAGGCGAGTGTCGGCGTTATGCCTCTTCATTTTTCGCATACGCCCGCCGCTCCGACTGGCTTTCAAGTTTCCTTTAACGAACTGCAATACATTATGCACAGGCAGGGTTCGCCCACGCCGTCTCTGCGTTCGATAACTTATCCGCACACCTTTACGTTAGACTGGAATTTCAACGACCCGCAGGCGGAATTTTTTGAGATAGAATTCCTTGATAATGGGACGTGGAGAAATCTTACCACACACATCGCCACCGCAAGGCCGAACAGTTTTGCAACGCAGGATATGAGCGATTTTGGTTATATGGTAATGCAAGGCGGCGGGCACAACTGGGTAGCCGTTCATTTAGGCGGCTCGGGTTATGAGGTTATGTTCCCGCACGCAAATTTCGGACACCCCGACAACCCGATTTACTCTGCATCCGATGTGCCACAGCCTAGTGATTTAGCCTATACAGCCCCATGGGTTATTGCGAATCTGCAAAGGGGCGGCGTTTATAATTTTAGGATACGTGCTGGGAACGCCTTGGGCGTGAGTAGCTGGACACAGGTAAGTTACACGGTCGCCGCCAACGCACCGAGGATTGAGGGCATTTTCCAAGCTGATGAAATTTTGGAACGCACGGCAGGTACGGTGGAGTTTGATGTTGATGTGGCTGGAATTGCGGATGGTACGTATAATATAGCGTTAAGCGTGCCTCGGAGCGTGGCAAGGGATAGGATGCCCTGGCCTGATGCAATGAATTACACTCGGACGATGGTGCTTTCGGGTTATAATCCGATGAATATTGATTTTGGCACAGCAATAGCGGGTGCGAATAGTCCTGTAATTCAGAATGGCGGAACGGGGACTTTGACGGTAGAAGATGGGCATGGCGTGATTTCGGTTGATGTAACGCAGGGTGTAACGCTATTTGGAGCGACAGCGACTGATGGTTTGCCCGAGGGTGAGTTTGATTTGGTGTTGACGATGACAGTTGCGGGGCGTGGAATTTCTCTGCCGTTTACGTTGTTGGTTGGCGAGCTAGGAGAGATTCAGTTGCCTACACCCACGCATTTGGATGCGATCGGCACGGTATTCCATTGGAACGCTGTTTCCCGCTCCGCTAGTTATGCAATCTATTTAAGCGGCACAAGGGTTGCGACAGCAGATTACAATTATTTTGATTTGGAGGAATTGAATCTTCCCGCAGGGCTGCACAATCTGCAGGTAAGGGCGATTGGAGACGGTACAAGATTTGCCGATTCGCTGCTTAGCATGACATTTTCCATTGAAGTGGTAGCCACCGAGCTTCCGACATTGCCAGCACCTACCAATTTGAGCATAGCTGACACAATCTTGAGTTGGAACGCCGTTTCTGGAGCGGTGGGATATAGCGTTTATGTGGACGGCACGTTAAGGGAATTGGCGTTGGAAGGCACTAGCTTTGACCTTGGAAATTTGGAGCTTTCGGCAGGTAGTTACACGATACAGCTTAGAGCCGTGGGCAATTACACAACTCACATAAGTTCGCCGTTAAGCGAAAGCGTTGTCTTTTTGGTGGAAACAGAGACACAGCCACCTACGCAGCCACCCACACAACCACCCACACAGCCACCCACGCAACCAGACCTTGGCGGCGGCGGTCATTTCGAACAACCAGAGGATGATTTCCTAGAAGGACCTGTTATTCCGATAACACCATGGATACCCAGACGGCCTGTACAGGTTGCAGCCGAAGTAACAGAGGCAGCTTTACCAGGTTTTATCCAAGAAGACGGTAGTATTGCACTAACCATCACAATAGCGGTAGACGATTCCACCGAGTGGGATATTTTCCTGCCAGATGTAGCAACGGGCGTATACCAACTAAATCTCACAGGCTTACCGACGGGCGTAAATTTCGCAAGTTCAGCCGCACCAGAATGGGCTTTGGGGCTTGCGATAGAGATTTACAACGAGACGGCGGAAGAGGAAATTTCCGAAACGGACGAATTGCCCGAAGAGGTAGTTGCCGCACTCGAAGAAATCGTCTCAGAGATGACATTTGCGGAAGTCGTGGACGAAGTAATGCCATTTGATTTAGAGGGCGTTACGAACGATGTGGCTGGTACATACACCCTAACTTTAAGTTTATACGATGAAGAGAGCGAGGCGGTAGTGGAATCCCTAGAACTTACCTTGACAATCGAGCCAATAGTCGTAGAAGAGGTAGTTACCGCTCCACCCGAGTCAGCTCCACAGCCACAGCCACAGCCGATTGAGATGTTTTTCACAATCGGGCAAGCGACTCACACAATAAACGGCGTACAAACAACCGATAGCGAGGGCTTAGCTCCGTTTATCGACCCAGAGTACAACCGCACAATGATGCCGCTTCGGCTTATAGCCGAGATATTCGGTGCGGACGTAAATTGGAACGCTGAAGCAAGGACAGCCGTTATAATCAGCAATGGCGTAGTTTTACAGTTACCGCTGGACACGCCGCTCCCCGATGGCTTGGGAATGCCCATGATAGTAAACGATCGAGCTTTTGTGCCGTTGCGGTACATAGCTGATAGTTTGGGCGTGCAAGTAAGCTGGGACGAGGCGACTCAGACGGTAAATATCAGAAGATAGATAAAATTTTCCCCCGCCGATTGGCGGGGGATTTTTATGTTTGTTGCGTGAAATGAATACCGAAATCGCCCTGTTTTATCGGGAAAATTTCCTCTATCAGTTCAAATTCGGCAAAATACTCCTTGTAATTCAAGTGCCAGCTGCAAAATTTAATGAAATTCAAGCCCAGTAGCGGGGCTAGTTTGGCTGACAAAGACGTTACTATGTGAAAGTTGGTACAACTGTGCTTACCGATGGTTATATTGGGGAGTTTTACCACAAAACATTCCTCCACCAATTTCAAATCGGCTGTGTAAATTTTTGTGGGTTCTCCTGTTGTTTTTACCCAGTCGTTGGTGTAGCCTAGTTCGTTTAGGCGTGAAATATCTAGCATACAGTTATCAGCACCTGTATCGTGCTGGAATCTAACAGGTTTCATGGTAACATCGTCGAAGGGCTTAATGTACACATTGTAATAAATTTTTCCGCTGTCGGCTATTGCAACTCGATTGGTCATCATACTTGCCATGGCAGATTTACCCCCGTTATAGTTCTTACATCTAGTCCATCTCTATACAAACTGGATTCTAGCTTTATAGCCGCATACCCATCGTCAAGCAAATAAAGCACTCTACCCCTTTCACGAAACCCGTCCACTATCCTAGTTATCTCGAAAATGGCATAATGGTCGGGGTACAACGTGCTAACTGAGCCGATTGCTATTTCCTCTGCATTTTCCACTCTAATCCAGTTTTCCTTGATTTTTGAAGCTGTCATTTTATTTTCCTCCTTGTATTAAATTTATCCCTGCGTGAAATGAATACCGAAATCGCCCTGTTTTATCGGGAAAATTTCCTCTATCAGCTCAAATTCGGCAAAATATTCCTTGTAATTCAAGTGCCAGCTACAGAATTTGATGAAATTCAAGCCCAGTAGCGGGGCTAGTTTGGCTGACAAAGACGTTACTATGTGGAAATTGGTGCAGCTGTGCTTGCCGATGGTTACATTTGGCAGTTTTATCACAAAACATTCTTCCACCAATTTCAAATCGGCTGTGTAGACCTTTTTGGGTTCTCCTGTTGTTTTTATCCAATCGTTGGTGTAGCCGAGTCTGTTTAATTCAGAAATGTCTAGCATACAGTTGTCCGCACCCGTATCATATTGAAATCTAATGTACTGCATGGTAACATTATCAAAAGGCTTAATGTACACATTGTAATAAATCCGCCCGTTGTCGGCGATTGCAACCTGGTTAGTCATCATATTTGCCATGGTAGATTTACCCCCGCTATCGCCTGTATATTCATAATGCCCTCATCGTAAAAATCATGTTTTAAATTTATAGCATCGTACCCATCGTCAAGCAAATAAAGCACTCTACCCCTTTCACGAAAGCCGTCCACTATCCTAGTTATCTCGAAAATGGCATAATGGTCGGGGTACAACGTGCTAACTGAGCCGATTGCTATTTCCTCTGCATTTTCTACTCTAATCCAGTTTTCCTTGATTTTTGAAGTTGTCATTTTATTTTCCTCCTCGTATTAAATCTTTCCCTGCGTGAAATGAATACCGAAATCGCCCTGTTTTATCGGGAAAATTTCCCTGATTAGCTTAAAATCGGCAACGGCTTTTTCGTAGTCTAAAAACCAGTTGCAAAATTTAATGAAATTCAAGCCCAGTAGCGGGGCTAGTTTGGCTGACAAAGACGTTACTATGTGAAAGTTGGTGCAACTGTGCTTGCCGATGGTTACATTTGGCAGTTTTATCACAAAACACTCCTCCACCAATTTCAAATCGGCTGTGTAGACCTTTTTGGGTTCTCCTGTTGTTTTTATCCAGTCGTTGGTGTAGCCGAGTCTGTTTAGCGCAGCAATATCTAACAAACAATTATCAGCACCTGTATCATACTGAAATCTAATTTGCCGCATAGTAACCTCGTCAAAAGGCTTTATATACAAATCGTAATAAATTCGCCCGTTTTCAGCTATTTCAACCTGATTTGGTGTCATATTTGCCATGGTAAATCTACCCCTGCTATCGCTCTTATATTCATGTTTCCTTCATCGTAGAAATCAAATTGCAAATTTATAGCATCGTACCCATCGTCAAGCAAATAAAGCACTCTGCCTCTTTGACGAAACCCGTCCACTATCCTAGTTATCTCAAAAATAGCATAATGGTCGGGGTACAGCGTGCTAACTGAGCCGATTGCCATTTCCTCTGCATTTTCTACCCTAATCCAGCTTTCCTTGATTTCAATTTTTGAAGTGTTCATTTTGTCCCTCCTTAACAAAGCTCATTCGTTTTTATCTAAATCACGCTATAAAGTAAATCCCCATAGGACGGAAGCGGCCAATATTCTTTTGACATCAATGTCTCCAATCTATCCGCCGATGCCCGCAAATCTAGCATAGCGGGTAGAATTTTGTCGCTATACAATTTTGCGGATTCCAAAATAGCAGTTGGCTTGCTCTCATTACACAACTCCTGCAAATCCAACATTTTAGTCAGTAAACTAGCGGACTCTTCCGAGATGTTTTTCAAAAAATAGCGTTCAAGCGAGCTGTCAAAATCGGCTTTCTTCTTGTCGATTAAATTTGCCAGCTCATTTTGATATTTTAGCACCGCTGGCACTATCTGTAATTTGACAATATCCAACATTGTAAGAGCCTCTATGTGGATAGTTTTGGCGTAATTATCTAACAGAATCTCGTAGCGGGACTGCAATTCCTGCTCTGTAAATACGCCATGTTTTGTGAAAACTTCGCCTCGCTCAATCAATTTGGGCAGGGCATCTACTGTGTTTTTTAGATTGGACAGACCCCGCCTTTCCGCCTCATTTAGCCATTCTTCTGAATAATTGTTCCCGTTGAAAATGATGCGTTTGTGTGCCGAAAGTGTCTTGCGTATCAGCTTGACAAGATCGGATTTGAAACTCTTGGACTCTTCCAAAATGTTGGCAAATTCCATTAAAGTGTCCGCAACAGCCGTGTTTAAGACAATATTCGGGCCAGCCACGGAAAACGAGCTGCCAAGCATTCGGAACTCAAATTTATTGCCCGTAAACGCAAATGGTGATGTGCGGTTGCGGTCTGTCGTATCTTTTGGAAAATGCGGCAGGACGGTTACGCCAATCTCCAACTCTTCGGGCTGTTTGTTTTGGTAGCGTTCGCCTGTTTCGATGGCAGTCAAAATCTCCGTCAATTCGTCCCCTAGCGATATGGAAATAATAGCTGGCGGTGCCTCGCTAGAGCCGAGTCTGTGGTCGTTTCCAGCACTTGCACATGAGACACGCAACAAATCCTGATGAACGTCCACGGATTTTATTATTGCCGTTAAAAATAGCAGAAATTGGGCGTTTTCAAACGGCGTTTCGCCAGGTTCAAGCAGATTCACGCCCGCATCCGTCGCCATTGACCAGTTGTTGTGCTTGCCGCTGCCATTCACACCCGCAAAGGGTTTTTCGTGCAAGATACAAGCTAAATTATGCCGTGCGGCAACATTTTTTAGTGTCTCCATGGTCAGCTGATTGTGATCGCAAGCGACATTCGTAATCGTGAAAATCGGGGCAAGCTCGTATTGCCCAGGTGCTGCCTCGTTGTGTTTCGTCTTGGCAGCCACGCCGTATTTCCATAATTCTTCCTCGACCTCCTTCATAAATGCGGCAATTCTGGGTTTTATGCTACCATAATAATGGTCTTCCATTTCCTGTCCTTTGCTGGGAGGTGCACCGAACAAAGTCCGCCCCGTTATGATTAAATCGGGACGTTTCAGATAAATATCCTTATCAACCAAGAAATATTCCTGCTCGGGTCCAACCGTTGTAATAATGCGTTTTGTGGCAATATTTTTGTAATGTCGTTCGAATAGATGGGTAATGCGGAGTGCCTGTTTATCGAGTGCTTCCATGGAGCGGAGCAGCGGCGTTTTTTTGTCGAGTGCTTCGCCGTTATAGGCACAAAATGCGGTTGGGATAAAGAGTGTGCCGTCTTTTACGAACGCATAGGACGTGATATCCCAAACGGTATAACCTCGAGCTTCAAAAGTTGCCCTCAAGCCACCAGACGGGAAGCTCGACGCATCAGACTCGCCCCGCACCAGTGCCGCGCCCGAAAACTCCAGAATTATCTTATCGTTTCCGTCCACGGCAATAAATCCGTCATGTTTTTCCGCTGTAACGCCCGTCATTGGCTGAAACCAGTGTGTGAAATGGGTTGCGCCCTTTTCGATTGCCCATTCTTTCATGGCATTTGCGACCACATTAGCCACGTTCAAATCCAGGGCTTTGCCCTCAATCATAGTTTTTTTCAGGGCTTTATAAATATCCTGCGGCAATTTCGACCGCATAACGGCATCATTAAAAACCATATTTCCAAAATAATTTGTCAAATCCAATACAATTTTCCTTTCAACCAAAAACCGTGGGGCTCTGCCCCACACCCCGCTGGGGGCGCGCCCCCAGACCCGCTCGTTTTTTTAAGCAAGATTTAGTAGATTGTAAAAATTTGGGAACGAAATATTGGTGCACTCCGCTTGATTGAGCTCGATTGTTGTGTTTGTTGCGAGGGCTAGTATGGTCAAGCTCATCGCTAAGCGATGATCGCCGTGGCTTGAAACATTTATCATGGTATTTTTCGTGTTTTTGAGATTGTTCCCTGGTATGGTATTTTTCGTGTTTTTGAGATTCCCCGATATTATCATGCCGTCAGATGTGGGTGTAATGGGGTCATTTTCAAAAAATTTGTTAAATTCTTCGCAAATGGCAGAAATCCTGTCAGTTTCTTTTACCCGTAATTCCTCGGCATTTTTTATGATGGTCTGACTATCGGCGAACAGAGCAATCACTGCAATTATAGGCAATTCATCGATAAGCGTGGGTATCTCTGTCCCGCCTATTATCGTGCCTGTAAGTCGCTTTGCTCCGCTTACTTCAATGTCCGCCATGGGTTCTCCCGCAGATAAATGCTCGTTGTGTAAAAATATATCAGCTCCCATACGTCGCAAAACGTGAATTATCCCTGTTCTTGTGGGGTTTACACCCACCTCTTTTATCGTAATGTGCGAATGTGGAGTCATCACAGCCAGAGCAATCAAAAAAGCAGCGGAAGATATGTCGCCAGGTATTTTAATATTTTGGGCTTTTAGTTTACCTGCCCGTAATTTTATCATGTTGCCCGCTGGTTTTTTCAATACCTCAATATCAGCCCCAAAATTCTTCAGCATGATTTCTGTGTGATTGCGAGTCGGCGTTGGCTCGATTATTGTTGTTGTGCCCACGGCGTATAGACCCGCCAATAAAATAGCGGATTTTACCTGTGCACTGGCAACGGGCAACGTATATTCGATGCCCGTTAATTTATTTTTGCAAGCAACGGAAAGGGGGGCAGTTGCGGCATTAAATGCTGCACCCATAGCCGTAAGAGGCTCAATAACCCTTTTCATAGGGCGTTTCCTTATGGAAGAATCTCCGTCAAAAGTACAAGAAAAGCCAAGCCCCGCCACTAGTCCCGAAAGCAAGCGTAAAGTTGTACCGCTATTGCCCACGAACAGCACATTTTCAGGCGATTGCAAATTTCCGCCGAAAATCGTCAAATCTGAGCCAGCCACATCAATTTTTACGCCCAATTCACGAAAACATGAGATGGTAGCAAGGCAGTCTTCTCCCGTCAAAAAACCGCTAACTTGCGTTGTTCCCGCCGCTATCGCACCCAAAATGACAGAGCGATGCGATATGGATTTATCACCAGGCACTGTGTAGACACCCGATATTGGGGTGTTTTTTCCTGCTATTTTCAAACCAAAAATTCTTTCATTACCTTGAACAGCCCGTCCATCTCTTCTTCCGTGCCGAGCGTGATTCTTAAGAATGTTTTCATCGGCGGAACAGGGCGTACAATGTAGCCTTTTGTCATCAACTTATTAAACAATTCTATGTTGTCTGTTTTCACGTCGGAGAGGACAAAATTTGTCTGCGAAGGCACGGAATATACGCCGATTGTGTCGAGTGCTTTTATAAATTTGTCCATAACATGGCGATTTTTGGTAAAACTCTCCTTGACGAATGTCTGATCGGTAAGTGCCGCCTCGGCGGCCGCCTGTGCCTGACTGCTTACGTTAAACGGGCAGCGGATTTTTTCCAACTGCTCAACGATTGTCGGGTGGCAAATGCCAAAACCTACCCTGTACGAGGATATGCCATACACTTTCGAGAAAGTTTTAAGCAAAATGGCGTTGGGATATTCCTGTATCGTCTTCATTGTGTCGGGGTAGTCTGTGGCGGCAACGTACTCTTGGTACGCCTCATCAAAGACGACGACAATATCTTTCGGCACTTTTTTGATAAATGCATCCTGTTTTTCCTTGGAAAAATACGTGCCTGTCGGATTGTTTGGATTGGCAATAAAAATCATCTTAGTCTTTGGTGTGATTGCCGCAAGCAAAGCATCCAAATTATAGCCGTGGTCGGTCATCGGCGTGTACACGATTTTTCCGCCCATTGCCTCAACTGCCGCCGCATACTGCGGAAAAGTAATTTGTGCCGTTATAGCCTCGTCGCCCGCATCGATAAAGACTTTGCCGAGCATTGCAATAACCTCGTCCGTCCCTGCCCCAAAAATTAAATTTTCGGGCTTAACATTGTAATACTTACATACAGCTGCCCGCAAATTTGTGCAGTAGCCATCAGGATAGATTGCCGAAGACTCGAACGTCTTCAAAACAGCATCCCTAACTGCGGGCGAAGCCCCGTATGGATTCTCGTTCGATGCCAATTTCACAACATCGTCCAACCCAAACTCTCTCTTTACGTCGTCAATCGGCCGCCCTGGCACATACGGCGATATAGGCTGTATCGATTCTCTAAATTTGAACATGATAATGCTCCCTTCACACTTTTAATCATATATTTTGTTACCCGCCTCTGGTTTTTATAAGTTTACAGACGGGTCTATTATGCTACAATAGCTGCGAATCTCGCAATATTTCAATAAATCGCTCGAAAACTTCATTTTCCTTGCAATTACCCTTCATTGTTGTAACTGGCAGCTCATCGCCGCAAGCTGCAAACATCTCAAAATAGCTTTGGCGTATCCGCTCTGCATTGTGAATACCGTCATATATCTCCATGCTCATACGGTTGAGGGCAATCCTTTTTGTACATTCCTTTGGCGTTGTGTCCAAAAATACAGTCAAATCAGGTTTTAGCAGGAAAGTTTTGTTATATTCATACGCCTTGTAGCCCTGATATGCCATATTAGAATACACATATCTATCGCAAAAAACAATTTTACCCACGTCTATTGCGGGTTTTATCTCTTTTTCCAAATGTTCCGCTCTATCTGCGGCAAAGATTAGGGCTAGTGCATCGTTGCAAAGACTCTCCTGCTTGCGTATTACGCTCGTTGCCAGTCTGCCTATAATGCTCTCCGTCGGCTCTTTTGTCGTTAAAAATGGTGTCTCTGTTCGCTTGAAATATTCCGCTATATTGTTGATTAGCGTGGTTTTGCCACTGCCATCTATGCCCTCTATTACTATGAATTTGCCCCTTTTTTTCAAAATTTTACCCCTTTTAGCACACTCGCATACAATGCCTCTACCTGCTTCGTCATACTATCCACATTATAAACCTCATCATACGCCGCCTTGCAATTATCCGCAAACTTTCGATACAACCCGCTATCCTCTTTTAATCTCAATACTGCCTCTGCTATGGCAGCTCCGTTACCATAAGGCACAACCAATCCCCGTTCCATATGCGGTACCGTAAACGGATTAGCCCCCGCATCACTTACTACCGCCGGAATCCCCAAACTCATGCCTTCGAGCAAGGATAATCCAATCGCCTCCGTAGCCGATGCACAAACCTGCACATCTGTTATATTGAAAATATCAGCCACGTCCTCTATAAATCCCGTAACCACCACATTTTTAAGCCTTTCAGTCTCTATGCGATGCTGTATATGCTCCGCCAACGAACCCTCGCCCGCCAACACTATGACAATATCGTCGGCAAGCAATTTTGCCGCATCCAAGGTATAGTCATGCCCCTTTACCGTTTCCAACCTTGCCACCTGCGAAACCACAAAAGCCGTTTCGCTTATGCCGTATCTTTCCCGTATTTTTGCCCTTTTCTCCGTAGGAAAATGCGGAATCTGCGGCACTCCGCTATTTATTGTAACGACTTTTTCGGCGTTCACTCCCGACTGAATCAAGGTCTGCTCCACGGCGGGCGACACCGCCACAATCGCATTGCTAAACATACTGTGCAAAAAACCCAATTTTATACGCCGACTCTCCACGCAATAATGCCTGGTAAATATTATCTTACAGCCGCATAACGCCGCCGCTATACGCCCAGACAACGAGGCGTGAGTGCTGACAATATCGGGGCGAATCCGTTTCAATAGGCGGCGTATTACCCGAATCCCCTGTATGGAAAATGATTTTTCCGCAATAAATGGCACTTCGTGGACAATCGTGTCGGGGAATTTCAATGCACTATTCTGCGGCAAGATAACCTCCATGGTAAAACGCTCTCTGTCGTAAGAACCGAGCAGAGCCATTAAATACCGCCCTGCACCGCCTATGTTGGTATCAGTGATTATCTGCATCACCTTTATTTTTTTCATATTCCGCACTCCCTATATTTACAACACAACTGGCAATCCCTAAAAATAGGTAAAATGTCAGCATTACCCTATAATTGTGAAATGGGTAATCGAACATTCCCAATGCCAGGAATCCCACAACGGCGGAGACCATAGCTTGTGATAATAATTTCAACCGCACATCGGCGGCACGTCTGATAAATGAAAATTGCGTTCTGAAAAAACAAGCCAAAATCGCCACAAAAACCAGCAACCCTACAAGACCCGTCTCTATAAAAATCTGCAGAAACAGATTATGTGTATGTTGTGCCACAACGGCACTAAATGCGTAGAAAGGGTATATGGCATTATACGCCGCAGCACCCTGCCCGATGCCAGCCATCCAAAAATCGCCAATCATTCTCAGGCTAGACTGCCAAATCGCTATACGGTACATAGTAGAAGAATCGGTAAGATTCACTATGCTAAGAACCCTTGCCAGAATGGTGGCTGGCAGCAGGAACGGTGCAACGGCAAGCCCCGCCACGAATAAAACAATCAAACGCCGCTCTATAAGCAGCATGAAAACCATCACGGACAGGGCAAGTGCAACATAAGCACCGCGCGAATAGGTCGCCGCCAAAGCACCCAGCAAGACAATGGTCGTCCCGAAGGCGAATAATTTGAACCAAGTATTTTTGGCGTACAATATGCATACCGCCGCAATGGGGATTGCCAACAGCAGGTAGGCGGCGTATATGTTGGGGTTGCCAAAGGTTGAAAATACCCTAACGCCCATGAAACCAGCAAAAAGTTCGGCATCTATCCAAGCGGGGTTTAGGTAGCCTGTGTACATCTGAAAAATCGCCACGAATCCAGTACCCAAAGTGGCAACAACAAAAGCAGCCAAACATAAATCCAAACGACTGCGGGTAAAGATTGCCGTTTTTGACAGAATACAGGAGAGCATTATGGCAATGCTAAGAAAGGCTATCGGTATGCTGTATGAGGCGGCAACCGACATAATGGCACTAATCAAGCTGACGACCATAAAGAACATGAGGGGCAAATCAATCAGCTCCAGTTTGAATGTGTAGAAAAAGAGGGCAAGGAAAAAAGCGACGGCAATCAACCCAACTGCAGGTATCGTGGGCAAAAATGGAGTAAGCAAGACTACGGCAATCAAAATATACGCCGGCAAGTCAAAGCCCAGTACGCCGACTGTGGATTTGATAATCCTACTGCCGCCCAGCACGCCCTTTAATGAGACCGAGCAGTCCCCAAATTTTGGCGGGAAGTTTAATATTTTTTCGATATTCCGCACAAAAAAGCTGTGTTTCAGGCGTTCCGTATCAAAATCAGCAGTAAAGAGGCGTACAACCAAGCTACCCTGGAAAAATTTTGTTAATCCGTCAAAAAACCATAGTATGGCACGGAAAAATAGGCTACCGTCCATAAATAGGACACATTTCTTTTGTATGTTGTTCATCGACCCCAAACCTTCCCAACCTTCCCAGCCCTAATTTCCGAAATAGAAATCGCCTCGTATGAGGAGATAGGAGACCGTGTGGAATCTGAGTCCACGGCCATCGTCATTAGGAACAATCAGCAAATTATTTAGAGGGACGGGTTCGCCGTTCATAATGTCCCAACCAGCGGTTACATTAGCAAAGCCATTAGGCCCAGAGACAACAGTCGCCTCGCCCGCCCGCAGGATAATTTCCGTACTAGCACCGCCGAATAGAATTGACCCCGACTCCGCACGTACTATTGTAAAAAGTTCTCGAGTTGCGGGTTGGGTGGGTTGTGGAGGTGGTTGAGGTGGTTGAGGTGGTTGAGTAGGCTGCACCGTTATACCCTCGGTGGATAAGGCTGATATTCGGGCTTCCAATTCTGCAATACGGGCATTTACGTAGCTTCTGGATACCAAAGGATCGGTGGCTGTGCCAGGTTCTGCCAGTGTTGTTATGATTAGCCCCGTGGCAAGCCCTAGACTTGCCGCTACTGCTATAATCCATTTTTGTTTTAACATAAATTTTCTATCTCCTTAATTGTACTAAACCTGTCCCGATACTAAAATAATACAAAAGTGCGGGTCTGGGGGCACGCCCCCAGCGGCAAGACGGTCTTGTGCCAGGTGTGTGGCAGAATCCCACGATTTTAAAACCTGGGCCAGATGACGCTTGCGTCCATTTTGCTAAGATTTGGGATGGCCGTCATTGCCATTGTACCTGCAAGCGAGGCGGTTATTTCTTGTATTTTTTGTGTAACGGCAATAGCACCTCCCTGTGATAGCGGAGTCATCATTGCTCTTCCTATCGAGACAGCCGTTGCCCCCAAAGCCAAAGCCTTGTATACGTCCATTCCGCTTTCTACAGAACAATCGACAAAAATCGGTATCTTTCCAGCCACGATTTCAACGATTTTCGGCAAAATCATAAGCGGCGGAACAGCATAATCCATAAGCCCGTGATGATGCGAAACAACTATGCCAGCCGCCCCTATCTCCAAACATTTTTTTGTATCTTTAACGCTCAAAACGCCCTTTACGATAAAGGGCAATTTTGTCGCCGCTACAAAACTTGCCAATTCTTCCGTTGTTTTCCCAGATAGCGGGCAATTACCAAAAATATTGTCAAATTCGCCCTGACGGTTAAAAGCATGGTCGATATCCATGCCGACCGCTATGCAGCCCATCTTCTCCGCCCAGGCAATCTCACGCAAAACTTCGGCATTATCACTATGCGGCTTAATAATCTTTATGGTCTTCGCACCCGTTTTGCAGATGCGTTCAAGCTCTTCGTCTTCGCCCATCCCCGACCACATAACCGCTCCTGCAGCAACCGCTCCTCGTGCCATCTCCTCAAGCCCTTGCGGATGGCATTTATTCAGATGCGATAACGCCGCCATCATCACGGGCGTATCGAATTTTTCGCCAAATAGCTCCAGACTCGTATCTGGAATTACCGCATCAAAATGCCGCATCTCTAATAGCAGCGAGTCGAAATAAGCCCTTGTAATGGCATTCGAATCATGTTTTCTATCGTTCATAACACACACTCTCTTCCACAAGATAAATGAATATCTCTATTGTAACACATGAAGCCGCATAAAACAAAATTTTTTATTCCTCGATTTCGGCGCAACAATATCGCCGAGCGTGTGCAAAAATAATTTTCCCAAAAAAGTGCATAATTTGAAAATTTGTGTTATAATGAATATTGCGTTTATTATAAAACATAAAGGAGAATGAAGTTATGCGTAAAACAAAGATTATAGCAACTTTGGGGCCTGCCTGCAACGATGTTGAAACCATGAAGAAGATGATTCAGACTGGTATGAACGGAGCTAGGGTAAACTTCTCCCACGGAACTTACGAGACACATACGGTTACAATCAACAACCTAAAAGAGGCTCGAGAGGCTCTGAATGCACCTGTGCCATTGATTTTGGACACTAAGGGGCCAGAGATACGGATTAAAACCTTCAAGGAGAAAAAAATCTACTTGAATAGCGGGGATATTTTCACTCTGACCACCGAGGACATCGAGGGCGATGAGACCAAGGTATCGATAACCTATGCGAATCTACCAAAGGACGTTAAAGTAGGTAGTCGCATATTGTTGGACGATGGCTTGATTGAGCTGCTCGTGGAGAATATCAAGGACGACACCGAGATAGTATGTAAGGTAATAAACGAGGGCTTTTTAAGTTCTCGAAAGGGCGTAAACGTGCCAGATGTGTACGTGAATTTGCCGCCGCTTACCGAACAAGACATAAGCGACATAAAATTTGGTATAAAAATGGGCTTTGACTACGTGGCTGCCTCTTTCATACGCTCCGCCAATGATATTTTGCGGATTAAGGAAGTATTGGAAGAAAACGGCGGGGAACACATCAAGATAATAGCCAAAATCGAGAACCGAGACGGCGTTGACAATCTGGACAGCATTTTGGAAGTAACACACGGCATCATGGTTGCACGCGGCGATTTGGGCGTGGAAATTCCGCCCGAAGAGGTGCCGCTCGTCCAAAAGCTACTGATAAAGAAGACAAACGCTTTGGGCAAGCTAGTTGTTACAGCCACGCAAATGCTGGAATCCATGACGAAAAATCCGCGCCCCACTCGTGCCGAGGCAAATGACGTTGCTAACGCAATCTTTGAGGGAACTGACATTGTCATGCTTTCGGGCGAAACTGCTAGCGGCTCCTATCCTATCGAAAGTATAGCCATGATGGCACGTATAGCCGAAAGCACCGAAAATTCGCGAGAATATTTCAACAGCAAAAAGCAAGCTAGAAACAAAAACGCAACAAACGCAATCTCCTTCGCTGCCTGTGCCGCTGCAAAAGATCTCGACGCAGCTTGTATCGCCGCTGTTACCGATTCTGGCTTTGCTGCCAGCATGGTTGCACGTTTCCGCCCAGATTCGCCTATTTTAGCCATAACCACTTCCGAAATAGTGTGCCGTCAACTTAATCTTACCTGGGGTTGCAAACCTGTATACACTGACAAGATAGAGGGTAATGACGAAGTTTTCGATGTAGTTGAAGATATGGCATTACAGTCTGGCATTGCAAAGACTGGCGATGCAATAGTCGCTCTCGCAGGTGTGCCTATCGGCATAACTGCTACCACAAACACATTAAAAATCCGAGTTGTGGGCAACGTATTGGTAAAAGGTACGATCAAGAACGGTCAGGGCAAAGTAAAAGCAGTGGCTCGTACATTGAAAATACACGACAACAAAACTCAATTTTTCGAGCAAGGCGATATTTTGGTATCGACAAACACATCTGACCAAATCATGCCTTACATAAGAAAAGCCAGCGCCCTAATAATCGGCTCTTGGGAACAACTAGACCTAAGCCATGCCGAAACCGTCTCCATGGCACTCAACATTCCTCTCTTCATAGCGGACGAAAAGGTTATTGACATAATAAACGACGGCACTGCCGTTACCATTGACTGCGACCAAGGTTTTGTCTTTAACGGCTACCGATAAACTAACAGACACAAGGGGTTGAAAATCTTCAACCCCTTGTTGGGTACTACGGGCATAAGACCGACAACGGTCGATGCATATGAATAAAAGCCAAACAGAAAGGGCTACATTATGAAATGTTCACTACTACGATGCGATTCCTACGAATACGAAAAAGTATACACCGCAATCGCCCAAACCATACAAAACCTAGGCGGCTTCGAGCCATACATACAACCTGGAGAAAGAGTCCTGCTAAAAGCCAACCTCCTGATGAAGAAAAAACCCGAAGAGGCGGCGACCACACATCCCATTGTCGTCAAAGCACTGGCTGCCCTGCTCTTAGAATATGGTGCAACCGTAATCATCGGGGACAGCCCAGGCGGCCCGTTTAATCCCGCTCTTATGAATGGCGTTTATAAAGCTACGGGTATGTCGAAAATCGTCGAAGAGTTGCAGGGCGGGGTCGCCCTTAATAGCAATTTCAAATCCTTCAAAAAAGATAACCCCGAGGCACTCATCATGAAACACCTGACCCTGACCGATATGCTAAACGATGTGGATAAGGTCATTTCTGTCGCAAAGCTGAAAACCCACGCCATGATGACCTACACGGGTGCAGTTAAAAATATGTTCGGCGTTGTGCCAGGGATTGTCAAGGTGGAGTATCATATGAATATTTCGGACTATGAGAACTTTGCGGATATGTTGATAGATGTCTGCATTGCGGCGAACCCCGTACTTTCCTTTATTGACGGCATTGTCGGAATGGAGGGGAACGGGCCCTCGGCGGGCGTACCTGTGAATATCGGCGTTATCATGGGTTCGGCAAGCCCGCACACCCTCGATCTTGCGGCGGCTCATATAATTGGGCTTGAAGCTCGGGAAGTCCCAACCTTGAAACGTGCACAGGAACGGGGATTGCTTGGCAGGCTGGCGGAGATCGACTTTGTTGCGGAAAAGCCTCAAAATTTCGTCATGCCGTCCTTTGACATTGTGCGGGGCAAAAAGCCCATGAATATACAGAATTCCAATCTCCCGAATTTCGCAAAAGCCTTTTTGGCAAGGCATATGCAGTCTCGCCCAGTAGTCAATGCGGGCGACTGTACGGGTTGTGCCATTTGCAAAGAGGCGTGCCCTGTGAAAGTTGTACATATTGTTGACAAAAAAGCGGGCATGAATTATACAGATTGTATACGTTGCTACTGCTGTCAGGAGCTTTGCCCGCAAAAAGCGATAAGGGTACACAAGCCCCGATTGGTAAAAATGCTAAGATTATGAGTGAATTTTCAGAAATTATACGCAAAATGCTCGCCGAGTACGGCGAAGAGGTGTTCCGAAACGCCCAGCGAGCCAATGCTATTTTAATGGATTTTGCCGTTGATAACCCGAGGAATCGCCTGCTTGCGAGGCATTTTATAGAATCGGGCGGTTATGATGCACTAAAAAACAATTCCGTTACCCTTGCAGTACGCCGATTGAGGGAGGATTTCAGCATAGAGGCAAATGCGGCTGCGTGGATAACCTCTGTTTTTGCCGAAGTTATGGGCGTTTCGCATCAGGATTTGCAATTTAAGGAACTTTCTAATTTTTCCAGCTTTTCCAACCGTAAAACCAGCTCCGCCTCGGTGGCGTTGGGAATGTCGCATACGGTCGCCGTTTTGCAAGACGGCACGGCAATAGCGGCGGGCGAAAATGATTTCCTGCAATGCGATGTCGGGGACTGGCGAAACGTGGTCTCCATAGCGGCTGGCAATGCCCATACGGTCGCCCTCCTAGACCTCCCAACCGCAAACAATGTCCTAGCCACGGGCAGAAACACCTTTGACCAATGCGATGTAGCTCGTATGGCGAACATCTCTTCGATTTACGCATTCGACGACGACACGGTTTGCGTGGACGTGGACGGTGCGGCTTTTTCCGTTGGAAAATCAGGCTTTGACCTTTCCCATTTCAAAAATATAAAATCCATAGCCAAGCACCCCGAGGGCGTGTACGGCTTGCGGCATGACGGCTCGGTAGCGACCTCTGCGGCAGGTTGGGAAGAGGAAGAATGGGCAAATTCCCTTACGGACGTAGTGCAGATAATCTCCACCTATGTAAACGGGAGCATCGTCTTGAAAAACAATGGAAAAATCTATAAAATGGGCTATCCCGACAGCTATTTCGCCGCCATCAATGATGTCGTCTCGATAGTGGATTTATCGGACGGTTTTGCAATATTACGAAAAGACGGGACGGTGCGAATCC
The DNA here is from genome assembly GCA_009778175.1 of Turicibacter sp. Lineage (GTDB taxonomy): Bacteria > Bacillota > Clostridia > Lachnospirales > WQUN01 > WRKH01. Next base: position 27,560 of record WRKH01000320.1, on the reverse strand, counting down.
TTCCATACGATCGCAGCACGCCCCGCAAAATTACCGCCGCAGATAATTGGTCTAATGTTTCCGCCATATACGGCAAATACAAGCGGCTCATCGCCCTAACGGAAGAAAGCCGCCTACTGTCCGTCTGCACCGACCCCGAATGGTTGAGACGTTCAAAAGCCGATAACCTAGATTTTTTGGATGATTGGTTTCCAGTGTTGATAGCGGGCGGATAATATCCGCCCCTACGGAAAAAATTGCAACCCCCAATTGCTTAACCAAGATAACAAAAAAGAGCGAATGTTGGGGGGCGCCTGGTGTCCTGCGGACACCGTTTAGGCGTTTTCGGAGAAACAAGGGGGCTAGCCCCCTTGCGGGGAGGTGGGGCAGAGCCCCACGGTCTTAGTTGTTGGTTATTCTGCCAGTGGTTGTGGTTAGGGAGGTTGAGTTTTGGTTGGCGTTTACGTTGTTTAGGTTTATGCTGCCTGAGGTGGATGCGGCAGTTAGAGGACCAGTTATGGTGGAGTCTTCTAGAGTTATTCTGCCCGAAGTGGAGATGGCAACGAGACTGTCTGTCTCTAGGTTTTGTAACCTTACACTTCCAGAAGTGCTTGACGCATTTACCGTTGGAGCGATTATGTTGCTGGCTCTAACGCTGCCCGATGTGTTGCGTAAATCTATGCTGTCAGCATTGATGTAATCGGCAGTTACGCTCCCCGAGGTCGAGCCTGCGTTAATCTCTCCCGCTAAAATGTTGTTGAGACTCACGCCCCCTGATACCGTGTTCAAAAAAATATTGTCCGTTGAAAAATCCTGTGTGCTTATGCGACCGCTCGTGCTGGAAATTTGGACGATTCCTGCCAGATTAAAGTTGCGGCTACCTGCAAGACTTACCCTGCCGCTCACCGTTCCGATGTTTAGAAAATCAAATACGTCGTCTGTGTCTTGTGGGATAAAAATGGTAAGGACTCCCGTTCGGTTGACTAATCTTGAATTGCTTGGGGGACGTTGTATTATTTCCAAATGTGAACCGTCTAAGCTGTACGTAGGCAATTCCGATTGGTTCGATCTATGCGGAACGTAAACGACAAGCGTATATGGCTGGCTATGCGTTTCGATTTCCACCCTTGAGCTGACTACGTCAACCGAGAGGTTGAGGTTGGATTGGGTTACTCTGATGCCGTCCTCGGGTATGGGGGAATGTTCAGGAATAGCCTCCGTCATTATAGAATATCCCCGCAGAGAATCCCAAATTCCCCGTGCGATGCCGAAACCAAAAATTAGCGTATAGATTGCCACCAAAGCAAGGATTGCTATAGAGACTATTCTGGTTCTTGATTTTTTTGACGGGTGGTTTGTAAATTCCTGCCCGCCTTGATTTTCTTGGTTGTTTTCCATATTATGTAGCTCCTTTTCTTGTATCAACTTTTTGTTGATGTATAATGAGATATACGAAGTTGGTTGTGGGAGGTCATGGTTTTTCACTGTTAAAATTTGCACACGAGGCTTGACAAACATATAATGCCCGTTATATAATGTTTTTGTAGAGGTTAAAGCGGATGTGTCGCCAATTTGAAAATCAAAATTTTACCTTTTTAGGCAAATGAGGAGGAAAAGAGCATGGAAGCTACTATATTGCAGGGAAGCGGAATAACGAGAGCTAATATTGAAGCTCATCAAAGGACACAGAGAGGGCAAAGAGAGGGTACAAGAACGGAAATTGCATCAGCTAGAGCCACGCCGCCAAATTTGGCAGCCATTAGCGTACCCATCCCCTTTACCGATAGAGATATAACAGAGAGTGCTATGAACAGCTATATAGCAGCAGTCAACCAATCGCTGAATTTTACGCATTTTAGTTTGAATATCGATGTTCATGAGCCTACAAACAGATTTTTGGTGCAGGTAATAGATGATGAAACCAACGAGATATTGCGGGAAATACCACCAGAATCGAGGCTAGATATTGTGGCTAGAATGAATGAGTTGGCAGGGTTGCTGCTTGATACCACGGCTTAGCTGTAAAACCTGTATTGCAAAAGATAGGAGATATTTATGCAAAAAAATCCATATGAAAAGTACAAAAATCATGCTATAAATACTGCGACCAAAGAGGAGCTGACGCTCATGCTTTTTGACGGTGCGGTTAAATTTTGCAATCAGGCACTTGCTGCTATTGAAAACAAAGATCACGTAAAGACTAACGAGGCGATACTAAGGGTTCAAAATATTGTGCGTGAATTTCAGATAACGCTGGACAGGACACACGACATATCTGGGCAACTAGATCAGATATACGATTATCTACACCGCCGACTAGTAACGGCAAACATTAAAAAAGATGTGGAGATACTAATCGAGGTACGAGACCATTTACGCAGCTTACGAGACACTTGGAAAGAGGCAATGAAACTAGCCAAACAAGATCCCGACAAAAAACCACTAGACAACAAGGCCAGTATGTAAAACCTAAAACCGTGGGGCTCTGGTGCTACTCGCAACGCCTAAACGGTGTCCACTGGACACCAGTCGCCCCCACACCTGGCACAAGACCGTCTTGCCGCTGGGGGCGTGCCCCCAGACCCGCTCGTTTTATATTGGTTATGCTATGGTGGTAGTATTGGGGCAGGTCTGTTTTGTTTTGTTGCTTTTTTCGTTCTGCTTTTTATGAACAATTCGCCAAAGCCAATAACAGCGAGATATTGAACACGCACAAAAAAACCAATAAAAATGAGCGGGTCAAGGGGCGCGCCCCTTGCGGGGTGTGGGGCAGAGCCCCACGGTTTTAAGACTGTGGCTTTTTGTTTGATATGCGTATGTTGAAACTTTCGTTCTTTTTGTCCCAAACTAGCTTGGCTGTGCCGCCGCCCTCCAGTCTGCCGAATAGAAGTTCGTTTACCAGTAGCTTTTTTATATCGCTGTCTATGGTGCGAATTATCTCCCTTGCACCGTATGTCTTGGATAACCCTTTCCTTGCAATGTAATCCAATGCCGTCTTTGTGGCTGTTAGGGTTACATTTTTGGCTTTTAGCTTATCGTTTAATTCACGCATAGCCTTGTCCGTTATCAATGCCGCCATTTTTTCATCTACAGGGTTGAATTTCAATACCCCGTCTAAGCGGTTGCGAAACTCTGGGCTGAAAAATTTGTCAACCGCCGTGTCTATCGCCTTTGTATTAAAATCATTGCCAAAACCAATGGTTTTTTTCTCCAAATCAACTGCACCAGCATTTGATGTCATTATAAGAATTATATCCGAAAAACTCGCCTGCCGCCCCGAATTGTCAGTAAGTCTGCCGTAATCCATAACCTGTAGCAATACATTTAATATGTCCAAATGTGCCTTTTCAATCTCATCTAGTAACAATACAGCGTGCGGTGTGCGACGTATGGACTCGGTCAAAAGCCCTCCCTCTTCAAAACCCACATACCCAGGAGGAGAACCTATCAATCTAGCTACTGCATGACGTTCTTGATATTCGCTCATGTCAAAACGTATTAATGCAATGCCTAGAATATCAGCTAATTTTTTGGCTATCTCTGTTTTACCAACCCCAGTTGGCCCGACGAATAATAAGTTGGCTACAGGTTTATCCTTTTCGCCCAACCCGCTCCGTGCCGTCATAATATGTTGTGTTAAGGCGGCGGTCGCCTCTTCTTGGCCAAAAATATGTGCATTTAGGTTGGCTTCCAACCCTTTTAGCAATTCTTTTTCTGAGCTGGTAACTGAATTTATCGGCACTTTTGCCATCTGTGCTACCGTACGCTCCACATGGCTTTCGGAAACCTTAGATTGCCCTCGCAAGGAGACCATAACGCCTACTTCGTCCATTACATCTATTGCCTTGTCTGGCAGTTTGCGTTCGTGCATATGTTTTGAACTTAAATTCACGATTAATTTCAGCGTATCCTCGCTATATTTTACCCCATGAAAAGACTCATAGCGATCCTTTATACCCGATAGAATCTTGATACATTCATCGGTTGACGGCTCGCTTAAATCTATACGCTGAAAACGGCGTACAAGTGCCCTATCCTTTTCAAAATATTTTTTGAAGTCGTCAAAAGTAGTGGAGCCGATAAAACGTATGTCGCCCCTGGAAAGATATGGCTTTATGATGTCGGTTGCATCCATCCCGCCGCCAGAAACTGCCCCAGCCCCGACCACAGCGTGTATTTCATCTATATATAAAATGGGCTTTTTTAGCTTTTCCACCGCCTCCAGTAGTTTCACTAAACGCTCCTCAAATTCGCCCCTGTACCGTGTTCCCGCCAACAAAGCCCCCATGTCAACACGCAAAATTTGTGCCTCTTTGAGGATTTTGGGGACTTTGCCCGCTACAATATGCTGTGCCAAGCCTTCCGCGATTGCAGTCTTTCCAACACCTGGGTCGCCCACGTGCATGGGGTTATTCTTAAGCCTTCTGCATAGAACGTGTATCGTGCGTTCGATTACGTCTTCCCTGCCAATTAACGGATCAAGCCGATTTTCTCGAGCCATTTGGCATAAATCTGCCGCATACTTTATCTCCGACTTCTCTTTGGCTGGTTTTTTGGCGTTCCTTTTGATGGGTGCAAATCGATCGAAACCATTTTTCAGCAGAATATATTGTGCGTGTGATTCTTGCAAGTAAAAAATGGCGTTTACAAAATCGCTTAGCGTTACAACTTTACGATTAACGCTTGCGGCGGTTGTTGTCGCAAATTCAAATAATTTTATAAGGCCGTATGAATCCGTTGGCGTTTCATTCTGGTTTGAAGGCATGAAATTATTCAAAAATTCTTGCAAATCTTCTATCGTATTCGCTACATTAACGCCATGCGATTCCAAAAGCTCCTTACCCACATCAAACAGGATTATGCTATACAGGAAAAGCTCTGGCGTGATAAATTCATGGCCGCTCAACCGTGCCTCGTTCACGGCAACGATGTAGACTTGGCCCATCAGCTGATCAAATTCCATTTTCTTCCACCGTCAATTTTAATGGGAAACCCCGTTTTTCCGACATTATATCCGCTTGGGTTTTTTTCGTTAGAGCTATATCGTATGTATATACGCCCGCTATCCCCTTATTTTCATTATGTACGGTCATCATAATATCGGATGCCTCCACAGAACTTTTATGAAAAACCTTCACAAGTAGCTCCACCACAAAGTCCATACTTGTAATATCATCATTGTGCAGGATTACAGAGTACATATTGGGCTCTTTATAATGCGTTTTTGCAATAGTGCTTACACTGCCTTCTCGTTCCATCTTTCCACCTCATCATTCAAAACCGTGGGAATCTGCCCCACACCCCGCTGTGCCTCCAGACCCGCACTTTTAAAAGGTTCAACTTGTTTGCGACATCCCCATTATAACAAAATATTGCGGCACACTCAAATTTATTTTGGAAAGTATCGCAAAATGGACTTGACAAAAGATAAAGCCTTGTGTAAAATGGTATAAGTAGACTATAATGGATGGAGAATTTATGAGTTATTTGGATGGAAAAAGAGACATGAGTGCAAACGCTGAAAAAGCATATAGTCGCGGTATGTTTGCCATGTCTAAAATCACTCAGGAAACATTGTATAAACACGGCTTCTATCAAACTGTTACCTTTTTCAAGTGGCTTTGTAAGAATGAGTATGTCATGCCGAGCGAGTATCACCACACGGCGGCATCTTTTCAGCTTACCGCTTTTTATTCAACCAAAGCCATTGAATTTGCCGCAGCCAGCTTAGATTTAGGTATTTTGTACGAACTCTACATAGGTAGAGAGACCGAGGAGTCTATCTTGCGGATTAGGGGCATAAGTTATGTATCGATAGATGTGCCATCTTACGTGTTTGGTATTAAAAAAAGCGGTGCTATTAAGGTGAATTGCATTGATTACAAGGGGTTTTTGTTCTATTCTGAGGACAGCATACTGGGTCGAGAGCTAAAGACAAAGTACCCTTTGCAAAGCTACAGCAAACGCCCTGATTGGTGGCACAACAAAAATTCTGATAGAATTTTGAAAAAGATAATCGCACGAAAAAAGGTCGTGTGGAAAAATGTAATCGGCAGCAATTCAATAGCATTAGTTTAAGGCCGTGGGGCTTTGTCCCGCACTGGCACAAGACCGTCTTGCCGCTAGGGTGCGGCTCTGGACTGCACATTTTTGGGATTTTTATTGGGTTGAGTTTTTAGTTAAGGCATAGCATTAATCGTAAAAATTCACGTTTTCATGTCGTTGAATGTACTTCGACCTGCTTATAATGCCGCCCGTCAGTTTATTATGCTTTCAAACAGCTTGCGATCAAACTGCAAATGCGCCCCCACAAGCTGATCCGCTATCCCCTCGCAACACTCCTTCACCTCGGGATGTGCCGTCCCAGCCTCGCCACGCTCCTTGTAAACATGACTCCATTCGGTTATATCGCATTTGAATATAAAATTGCTCGGTATACTCAACATATACAAACCCCGCTTAACGTCGTTTTGACTCGCCAAGTCCTCACGGATATATCCGTTGACCGCCTTGGTATAAAAAACGCCGTCTTTTTCGATACGCTCGGGCAACTCTATGCCCAAATCCGCCAAAACCGAATCCGTGGGGATAATTTTGCCCACATACCAATCCGACATCTCATAATCAAAACTAGCAAGCCGAGTGCTAGAACGCAAAATACGATTATTAAAGCGTTTGGCGTGTGCATCCCAGTCGTCCTGACCGCCACGGTGCATCCCCTCGACCGTGCAGGTAAAATCCACGTACCTTAATAAAGTCGTGTGCTTTCGTCCCCATTTTACTAACATATTCATGTAATCCTGGAATTTTGCCGCCGTTTCCGTGTCGCAGGCGGCGTTTAGCTTGCCGTTTTGGTCGAGTGCCGCATCGCAAATGGCGTAAATATCCTGCTCGGCGGTGCGGCTCCAACTTCGTTTGCTCATGTGTAATGAGACGATTGCGTCCGCTATGCCGCTGATTTTGTTTAGATGTACTTTCATTTTTTCCTCCACATATTCATTTCCGTAAGGTTCACAAAAAAACGCCTTTTGCTCTACTCAAAATAAAAAGGCGATATGCACTATCTCCTTGTACTTCTCAAGTATATCACAGCTTGCCATTTTTTACAAGCCTTCGTTGAATTGATATTTCTGCGAAACCGCCACAAACCCCAAGACCTATATGCACAACGTCAATAAATATTGTAATAGGTAAATCAAAATTTTTTCGACTTTTCTATTATACACAATGCCCAAAAATATTGCAACAAAAAATTTTAAATTTTCAAGATATTTTTGCTTGCCCCATAAATTTTAAAATTTTTTCACGATATGCTCGCTTGCCCCATAAATTTTAAAATTTTTTCACGATATGCTTGCTTGCCCTATAAATTTTAAAATTTTTTCACGATATTTTTGCTTGCACCATGTCTTTTGTGTTATCATGTCCATAGCAAAATTCCCTCTGTGCTTAACTTTGCTTATTTTTGTTGCATATAACCTCAATCCCTTTATCGCCGTCAAACTTTCCGTCAAACCACAAGAAAGAGGAGATTATAATGGCAAAACGTGGCGAAAATATCTACAAACGCAAAGACGGCCGCTGGGAAGCCCGTGTTATTAAAGGCTATAACGCTTTGGGCAAGCCTGTTTATGCGTATTTTTATGCTTATTCCTATAAGGACGTAAAGGACAAAATGTTCGCTTCCTTATTATATGTAGCCCCCACTATCAGTTTCGGAATCCTGCTTGATAACTGGCTCGAAAATTCCCAAATCAGGCTAAAAGAATCGTCATTCGTAAAATATCACAACCTTATAAACAAGCACATCAAGCCCATTTTGGGCAACCGTCCGCTATCGGAAATCACAAACGCTGCAATAAGTGAATTTGTTGCAAATAAGCTGAAAATTACCGAAAATCCCCAGCCGCTCTCCCTCCAAACAGTAAAAATCCTCCTATCTATAATAAAATCCGCCCTGCGATTTGCCCAAAATGAATCACTCATTGCCAACGTCAATATAAATGTAACCTTGCCCAAGGAAAAGCCCTCAAATATGCGAGTTTTATCCATAGATGAGCAGACTGTTTTAGAAAAATATCTATGTGCCGACATGGATGAAAGCAAGTTGGGCGTTTATTTATGTTTGTACACAGGATTAAGAATCGGCGAAGTCTGTGCGTTGCTATGGAGCGACATTTCCTTAAATAGCGGCGTGTTGACCGTCAATCGCACCATGCAACGTATACAAATAATCGGCAATTCCGACACAAGAACAAAAATAATTACCACCGACCCAAAGAGTAATTTTTCGGCACGTACAATCCCATTGCCACAATGTTTAATCGACAAATTACAGGAATTTCGCCCAAAATCCGATATTAACGACAGATATTTGCTAACTGGGCAGATTAACAAGTACATCGAGCCACGAACCTTGCAAAATCGCCTAAAATATTACTTGTCCCATTGCGGCGTAAAAAATGCGAATTTTCACGCGTTGCGACACACATTTGCAACAAGATGTGTTGCTCTTGGTTTTGAAATAAAGACTCTTAGCGAAATTTTGGGACATTCCAACGTACATACAACGCTAGATACGTATGTACATCCCTCTTTTGATATGAAGCGGTGCAATATGGAAAAATTAACGGCGTTATTCTAGGTATCCCAAAACCTTAAAACCGTGGGGCGCTGCCCCACACCCCGCAAGGAGCGCGCCCCTTGACCCGCACATTTTTATTGGCTTTCCGCACAAAAAATTGATTTTTTGTAGAATTTGTATTCAAATACGCCGTCAAAATACTGGTAGCACATTTTAAAAAGCCCAAAAACTGGGCTTTTTTGTTGTTTTCGCTAATTTTTCGCAGAAATATCAATTCAACGAAACCCCAAAACCTCAATATATCAACAAAAAAATATCATAAGAATGAGGGATATTATGAGTAAAACATCAATCAAATGTGCAGTCATCTTGGCAATACTGGCATTTATTTTCACGCCTGTACAAGCCGCTTTCGTCGATGACGGCGATGCTTCCGTTGAATTTGTTATACTGCTGGACGTTAGCGGATCCATGAATTTTACAGACCCAGCGGCGGCGGATATGTCGCGCACGTCCACCGAGGGTGCTAGGATTTTTGGCTTTCTGTCGCCAACTTTTTCCGATACCAATATTTCACTGGTTATCTACAACGAAGCGGTGCGTACCGTTTTGCAATCCACCAATGTACGAAGTGATGAGGGAAGGGAAGAATTTTCCAGGACGCTGGACGACATAAATAACAACAACATTCCTGGATTTAACGCTTGGTCGTCCTGGACGAATATCGGCGATGCTTTGCAGGTGGCATATGAAATTTTAGCCGACAGCGATGCCGACAGAAAGGGCGTTCTACTCTTTACAGACGGCGTTATCGAAATGAGTACACCTGCCTTGGCGGAATTGTCTCGACAGAACTCAAACGATGCACGAGATGCCTTTGCCGCTGCTGGTATTCCTATTCATACCATTGGACTAGACTCTGTGGATTTTGGCGTGGATGCGGAATTTCTGCTAGACCTATCCGAAACAACAGGCGGCAGGAGCATTGTCGTTACCTCGACAGATGGCTTGCCAGAACTTTTTGCACAGATATTTACCGATTTGTTCGACGAAATTCCCCCACCAGAGCCAGAGCCAGGCGAATTCGATTCAGATGGGCAATTACAGCATCATTTCCACATTTATGGGCAAGCCGTCAGAGAGGCGAACATCACAATCGTAAGCGGCACGGCTGGTGCAAATATCGGCATTTCTCAATTACTTACGGAAACTGGCGTTGATGTGCTAAACGATTCGGAGCGAGTTATTGTGGACTCGTCCAGCATGACAATCAATATAAAACTCATTGAACCGATAGGCGGAGATTGGGTAGTCCACGCATTTGGGCCGCCTGGCAGAACCGTTAGCATAACAGAGATAATCCTGTTCGACATCTCGTTGCAGACGACCCTTGCGGACGAACGTATTTACTTGGATTTTAGCGAAAATCTCAATTTTGATGCGTTTTTGTTCAACAACGAAAGGGATTTAATTATAACGTCCACGCAGATTTACGAAGATGCTGTTTCGAGGACGCACGTTGAGGTTATCGATCCACGTGGCGTTGCCACTTTGTTGTTGGGTAGCTTAAATCCGTCCAGTACGGCGTTTAATTTTGACCTTGATGTTGATATTTTTAACATGGCAGGGACTTACACGATTCGCATATTTTTGTCAAACGACAGAATGGACATTGTTAGTGAACCGATTGAGATAGTTGTGGCAAATCCTGTGCTTGTCGTGGAAAGCCAAGCACAGGCACTTATAGGTAATGAAATTCCGATTGCCGTGAATTTGCGGACTTCCAATGTAGGCGAAAATATCGTGAATTTACCGCCGTTTCTGCAAGATGCTCACGCCGCCGTGAGGGTGTATTTTAACGGCAATATGCTGGAAACGATTTCCCTTAGTATAGAAGAAATGGCAGGGGGCATTTTTACAGTTGATTATCTGTTTGAACAGGTGGGGCAATATGAATTTGTGGCAGTTTTGGAGGATAGGGGCGTTGTTGTCCTGTCAAGTGAGCCGCACCGAGTTGTTACCATTTTGCCCACGATAACAAGCACTTTTCCAACTGATATTTCACGTACAGTTTTCGGCGGAAGAGCCGAGACGGCTAGTTATGATTTGGACGAACATTTTGTCGTTTCGGATGATCGGGCTTTGTCTTTTCGTGTGGAGCGAGAGTTGGCGACGGCGGAGTTTAGTGCGGCGGTAGTTGGGTCTATGTTGAATTTGGAGTTTTTTGATGCTGGCGGCGATACGTTGCGGATTATCGTTAGCGATGGGAATGTTGATTTGTATACTCATGTTGTGAATGTAGAGGTTAATTCCATGATTGCACGGTGGATTATTGCTGTGATTGTGGTTGGTGCGGTGTTGGTGGTTGGTGGGATTGCGGCTTATGTGATTTCACGGAACATGAAGATTGGGCATCCGTTTAAGTTAGCGTTGTCCATTCAAGAGAACGACAAAGATTGGTACGTAGAAGGAAAAGAGGCAATCAGTATAGGCACAATGACAAAATTCCAAAAACCGCCAGTGCAACTAATAAAAATAATCGAAGATGATACATTATTCCCATCTAAACCAGACAATGAGATATTACCCTTTATCCAAAATGTAACACTTGTTGGCAAGCCTTTTAGCAAGGATTTTTGGGTAGTGGACAAAAATAAGAATCGAACCAATAAAAAATGGCAGACTTTTTCAGGTAAGAACACGATATATCTGGAATCTAACGACGAAGACAGGCTTTACAAAATTGAATTTTCCAAAATAGAAAAAAGGTTATTATAAAAATCAGGAGGGGATATTATGCAATATTCTGTTTTAAGCAACAGCGACATGAAAGAATTGAATGTGTTAGTCAGCAACAATCTAGGCATTGTAAGCAAAAATTCCAGTTCGCACCTGCGAGAGGACTCGAAAGTGCTTGTTATCGGACTGGGCGGTATGGGGCAGGAGACGGTTTGTCGATTGAAATCGACTTTGACGAAAAATATCGGCACTCTCGATCCTAACCTAATCCAATTCCTAATCCTAGACACAGCGGCGAATGAACTTAGCGACCGTTTGAGTATGGGCGATATTGACGAGGGCGAATTTATTAGCTTGCACAGCGAGCAGTTGCAAGTGATGTTCGACAATAGGGAATTTATGCCACAAGAAATAAAGGATATTATTGGAGACGATTTTAGGGTAAATCTCGATGGTAGCGGTGCAAACCAAGTGCGGCTGGCAGGCAGAGTAACATTGTCCGAACCCTCTATTTTTAAGTATATTACTGAAAAACTTCGTGATACTATAAAATATCTTCGAATGGAAACCGCAAAAAATCTTTATATCTATATAGTTGCAGGTATTGGCGGTGGCACTGGTAGTGGCTTGATTGTGGATTTTCCCTATTTGGTAAGGCATATTTGCGAAGAAATGGGACTTAGAAATACCAAAATCATGGGCAATATCTTTCTGCCCAACGTGCATAGGGGTCAGTTCAACATCTCATATGTTTATAGGAACGGTTACGCCGCATTAAAGGAAATCGACTATTACATGAACATAAAGGATATTGGAGAGACGTACACACAACAGTTTCCTGGTTTAGCAGTGTCATCACATGAAAATATTTTTGACCGATGTACACTTATTGGTGGCGAAATTCTTGATATACCAACAACAAAAAATCGAGAGCGTGCCGTAAAAACCTGTGTGGAAAATTTGATGTCGCTGGTTACAAAACCCAAAAGCGAAGATGATGTGTTTTTTGTGGACTCATTCCTTAATAACCAGGATGCCGCTTTGGGTCATACTTTTGGTGTTCAAGACCCAAAAAGGTTTCCTCGAAATGCAAATTATGTTTACTGTGGCGTGGGAGCAGCTTCTTTATATTTCCCCAATGTGCCGATTTTGGAGTATTTGGTGGGTAGCGTGTACAACAAAATGACGGAGCGGCTAATCGAAAACGCTGACAAAGTAACCCAAAAAGAAGTAGACGAATTTGAGGCGGCATTGGAAATAGACCCAAAAACCTTAATTAAGCCGCTTTTGAGAAGATTTGGACAATATGTTGAGCGTGAAATAGACAAACACACAATTATAAAAGACAATATCAAAAAAATCACGAGCAATATAGAACTCGTTTGCAGAAGCCAAATGCCCAATTTCCGCTTGGAATCCTATAAACAATTTGTTGGCGAAGTGATTTCCATATGCAGCCGCAAAGCAAATGCAATATTTGAAAATCCTGACAAAGGCCCATATTATCTAGCGAAAATAATCGAGAGTAGCGGCAATATCACAGGCTTGCTCAAAAAATTTAGAGGTTATTGGGCGGTGGCTGAATATATTAAAAGTCAGACGGAAAAAGATTACAGTGCCAAAAAATTAAAGCTAGAAGAAATTATGTCGCTTATGATGGGCGACAAGGGCGGTTTGTTTAAGTACGACCCTTTTAGGGCTAATTTGGTGGCTTACAAAGAAACACTAAAAGAAATCTGTATGCACGAGCTGGAAATAAAATTAGTCCAAACCCTAACAGACGGCTATTTTAAGGAAGAATCAGATAGATTCGGCTTGAACCACGAATTAAAGGCTTGTCTGCTCAACGACTATCTACCTTTTTGCGATATTGTCAGGCATTTGGACGGAATTATGAAGCACAACGTCAACTATAACAAAAACGAAATCTTCGATGTTATCAAAACGGATAACTTGTTGAGTTTAGACGACCCAATCTTCCAAAATATCAAAGACAAAGTGTCATCGCATTTACAGCAAGAAATAGAGAGTTACAACGGCGACAAATTAAACACTTTTACATTTCGCTTTTTGGGCGAAATTATCAACAACAAAGATGATTGGCGAATGACAGAGGAGAGGGTAAAATTCGAAACACGCTGCGTTAAAAGTTTTCGTGAGTTCGTTAAGGATTCTTTTGAGGAGTATTCACGAACTTCATTATCGAGGTATTTAGAACTTGCATACGGAGACGAAAGCCAGCAGGTAAAAGCTAGACTAGCACACGAAATAATCAATACACTTTTTAACAAGGCATCAGTAGCCTACAACACTTGGAGTACAATGTCTCTTGCCAACATACCCACGCTTGAATTTAAGTATGTTACGCTACCAGAGAGTATGTCGCACGGTACAAATCCTTGGTCAGATGTGTTTAAGCCAGCCATTTCTTCACAACGAATGAACCGAATTGAAACCGTGTACAGCCCTGACGAGAATACAATCTCCTGTTACGATTTGTACGCTTGTTTGCCGTTGTGGATGCACTTACGGATAAAGGATTACGAAATAGAATACTACAAACACATGGCAAGCGGCATACATACAAACGAGTCAGCGAACATGAATCCACCATACATAGAATATCCCTCGCCATTCATTAAAGAGGCGTGGGAACATTCAGGAGTTACATACGTCAATCTACAAGAAGAAGAATATTGCCAAAAGCTACAATACGCCTTTGACTTGGGGATTGAATATGGGATAATCGAGCAGGAGGAGCGTGGATTTAGCATAGAGATTTTTGATATACCAGGCTTGCCACAGCCCACCTTTGACCTTATCAAAAAAGACGGCACAAGTTTTGAAATGCAGCCGCCAGAAGAGCCTTTGTTAAGCGAAATTAAGGCATTTGTGCAAACTTACATTGCCGACCCAAAGAACGCCGTGGGCAAGCGTGTCAGGTCGGAGAACCTGTATAAGGCATTATGTGAAAAGTTCGGCAAGGTTAGTAAGGAAATTCAACCAAATCATCCGCACTCAGGAGGATTATTGGCTGACAATAAAGAAAATGCAATATTACTGTTGCGTAAGCAAATGCGACTAATGGGCGAACTGTTTTCGACATTATCCGCCTTGCAGTTTATGCACAACATGATAGATGCAGAAAATAAAAAATAAAAATCAGGAGGTAATATTATGCCAGTTTTAACTAGAGGCGACATGAAAGAATTGGATGTATTAAGTACCAACAAGCTAGGTATTGTAAGCAAAAATTCAAGTTCGTATTTGCGAGAGGACTCGAAGGTACTTGTTATTGGACTGGGCGGTATGGGGCAGGAGGCGGTATGTCAGTTGAAATTAACCTTGACGAAAAATATCGGCACTCCCGACCCTAACCGAATCCAGTTCCTTATCCTAGACACGGCGACGAATGAACTTAGCGACCGTTTGAAAGGCGGCGATGTTGATGAAACCGAGTTTATTAAACTGCACAGCGAGCAACTCAGAGCTATGTTTGATAACGAGGAGAAGATGCCACAGGAAATAAAGGATATTATTAAAAAAGGTTTTAGGGTAAATCTCGATGGTAGCGGCGCAAACCAAGTGCGATTGGCTGGCAGACTAACATTGTCCGAACCCACCGTTTTTGCTCAAATTCATAAAAAACTGCATGATTCTATAACAGCGCTTAAAGACGTTACTAGAAAGCATCTTTATATCTATATAGTTGCAGGCATTGGCGGTGGCACTGGTAGCGGCTTGGTTGTCGATGTTTCCTATCTAGCGAGACATATTTGTGCGGATTTGCAACTTCAAAACACCAAAATCATGGGCAGTATTTTTCTACCAAATGTTCACAAAGATCAAAAGAATATTGAGTATGCCTACCGTAATGGCTATGCTGCATTAAAAGAAATCGACTACTATATGACCATAAAAGAAATCCAGGAAACATATACCGCAACATTCCCTGGTTTAACAGTGTCATCACATGAAAATATTTTTGAAAGATGTACACTTATTGGTGGCGAAGTTCCTGATATGCCGCAAGACGATCCTCGAAATTTTGCCGTAAAAATCTTTGTGGAAAATATGATATCATTGGTTACTAAGACTATAAGTCCAGATAAGGACAAAGAAGGTCAAGATGTGTTTTTTGTGGACTCGTTCCTTAATAACAAGGATGCCACTTTGGGTACAACTTTTGGTAAGCAAGACCCAAAAAGGTTTCCTCGAAATGCAAATTATGTTTACTGTGGCGTGGGGGCAGCCTCTTTATATTTCCCCAATGTGCCGATTTTGGAGTATTTGGTGGGTAACGTATATAACAAAATGACGAAAAAGTTAGAACAAAACCCAACCAAACTAGAACAGAAAGAGGTGGACGAATTTGAAGAGGAACTTGGAATTAAGCCTGAAACTTTGATTCAGCCACTTTTGAATAGATTTGGGCAGTATGTTGCGAGGGAAATCGGCAGACACACAATTACAAGAGGCGATATTAGGAATTTCGCGAACAATATAGAAATCACTTGCAGAAATAAAATGCCCAACCATAATTTGCCATCCTATGATCAGCTTAAAGGCGAAGTGATTTCCAAATGCAACAGTATGGCAAGCGAAATATTTGGAAATGATGCAAAAGGCCCATACTATTTAGCGGAAATAATCGAAAGTAATTCAAATGCTGGTGGAAATATCAAAGGCTTGCTAGAAAAGTTTGACGAATATCGGAAGTTTGCGGAAAACATCAAAAATAAGGCGAATAGTGATTATAACGAAAAAAAGAGAACCCTAGATGACCAGGTAACATTTATGATTAACAATCCTGGTTTGTTTGGTGGGAAATTTAGGAGAAATTTAGACACTTACAGACAAACGCTAAAAGAAATTTGCGTACATGAGCTGCAAATAAAATTAGCTGATGCCTTGACGAAACACTATTTTAAGGGAGCGGACGATAGAGAGGGCTTGAATTATGACCTAAGGAAAAATTTGGAGAACCACCACTTGTATTTTCGTGATGTTGTAAAATGTTTGGGCGAGATTATGGATTACAACGTTAAGGAAACTAAATACAAGGTCTTTGAGGTTGAGGAACCCGATAATATACTAAGTTTGTCCGATAATGTCTTTCAAAATATTAAAAATAAAGTAACGAGTAAGTTGAGAACCGAGATAAGTGAGTATGACGGAGCCAAATTAAACTCTTTTACAACTAGATTTTTGGACACAATTGTTCGTAACAAAAATGATTGGAGAATGACAGAGGAGAGGGCAAACCCCGAAACACGTTGCGTTAAAAGTTTTCGTGAATTTGTCGAGTCTTATTTTGGAGATTATTCACAAACTTCATTATCTAAGTATTTGGACAACGCATACGGAGACGAAAGTCAGCAAGTGAAATCGAGATTGGCACACGAAATAGTTAATACGCTTTTTAATAAAGCATCAGTAGCCTACAACACTTGGAGTGGAATGTCTCTTGCTAACGTACCCACGCTTGAATTTAAATATGTCATAATGCCAGACAGTATGAGGAAGGGGACAAATCCTTGGTCAAATGAGTTTCAGCCAGCCGTTTCACAAGGAGTGAGTAAAAGTCAAATTATGTACAGCCCCGATGAAAATACACTATTCTGTTACGATTTGTATGCCTGTTTGCCGTTGTGGATGCACTTTCGGATAAAGGATTATGAATTGGAATATTATAAACATATGGCAAATGGTGTACATACCAACGAATCAACTGAATTGTACCCACCCTATCTCGAATATCCTTCGCCATTTATCAAAGAGACTTGGAGCTATGCAAAAGCTGGAACGAAGGAGCACACCAACCCAAAAGAACAAGAATTTTGCGACAAACTACAATACGCCTTTGATTTAGGGCTAGAATACGGCATAATCAAAGAGCAAGACAATGGCGGATTTAACGTGATTGTTGCAAATTTGCCACAAACTGATTTGCCACTTCCCACTTTTGCCCTTATCAAAAAAGACGGAAAAAAATCTGAGGTGCAAGCAGAAGGGGAGATGTCAGACGAAGTTCGGGCATTTGTGCAGGATTACATAGCGGACGAAAGCAACACCGATGATAATGGGCGTATCGTCAAAGACGGCTTTTACAAGCAACTGTGCGACAAATTCGGTGACAAGAGCAAGGAAATTAAGCCGAACCATGAACAATCAAGCGGTTTAAAAGCCGACAGCAAGGAAAATGCCGTATTACTCTTGCGGAAACAAATGAAGCTAACAGGCGACTTACTCTCGATGTTATCTGCCTTGCAAGCTATGCACAACTTAATAGATGAAGAAAACAACAATCGTAATAGCGAACTATGGCAAAATGATTTCTATAAATTTATGCTGTACGATTTAATAACCTCCGAGGACGGCAAATGGTACTATTTTGACTTTTTCAAGAAGAAGAAAGAAAGGTTTACATCCAGAAAAACAGTCATCCAACATGAAGACACGAAAATCAAAAATTTGGCTGATTTTATGGAATTTGCGGCGTTTAAACTTTTCATTGAACTGCCCAATTATGAAAAAATCCATGATAGATTAAAGAAAGAGCAGAAATATAGGTCTGATTCCGTTGAAGACGGAGATTACACTGACATCAGCGAAGAAGATGTTGTGGCTAATTGCAAAAAATATGAATCGGTGGCACAAGGTGTGCATGACAAGTATAGCAGAGAGATTAGAATAGAGACCCTAACTAATGATGAGGCTGCCATTGTGGATTTTTATACTGGTCTTGCGAATCTTGCTAGTGAACTGTTGAAATCAGACTCATAACACAAACCTATCACAACACTAACGTAGGGGCGGATAACATCCGCCCACCCCATCCCCCAAGCCTAAGCACGATGGGCGGATGCTACCTGCCCCTACGAAAACCCAAAAACGAAAGGAATATCAACTATGATTGACTTGATTGACAAATGCTATAACAAAGCCTTTGGCACTAAACAAAGAGAGTTCGATAACGAATCGTATTATCCGCTATTTATCGTGGACGAGGCGTTTTCCTTGGTCGATAACCAAAATTTGCTAGACTCGCTACTGGACAGATATTTAGGCAAGGGCAACTACAACTACACTATCAACGACATTTCAGACGTTAAAAGCAAGGTAATTCAGGCAAAACGTAAAATAAAAGACACACTACTCCAACCAAACATAAAAATACACTATCTGCTTACGTTATACTACTCCGATAGTGCCAAAATCAACTCCGACAGTGTTAAATTTGATATCGACGAAACGCTAAAATACCTCGAAAACATCGAGCGAGACGTTAAATATGACAATGATTATAAAGTAAGCGTTATTATTGTCGTGGATTCCAAAATCGACAGCGATGACCCTGATTTAGTGGCTTTTCTAAATAAAATCCAAAAGAACGACTTCAATATTTTTGTCTTTACCTGTGATTACGGTCATAGCGGTGCAGACATCGTGCCTGAAAACCAAGAGGCTCTAAGCGGTGCAGACATCGTGCCTGAAAACCAAGAGGCTCTAAGCGGTGCAGACATCGTGCCTGAAAACCAAGAGGCTCTAATTGGTTCGATTGTGGCGGCTGTGGTTTTATCTTCCCACGCCCATTCTGCCAAAACTTTCCACAAAGAGGAAGAGGATACTCGTTCGCTTCTCAAATCCACAGTAGAAGGAAGCTACAAAGATTATGTGAAAGATAAATCACGCTTTCCTTGGCAATCGATCTCCGCTATTTTTAGTGATAAACGGCGAGATTTTGTCGCTTATGTGCTGACCATGCTGTGCGATAATGTTGAGGAACTCTCAATTGGGCGAGTGAAAGAAGAAGCAAGTAAAATCGACATTCCGCTGGGTGATGTACAATCCTTTCAGGAGACTTTGGAGGCTGCCATTACCGCAATGCCCACCATAACGGCAAAATCCAAGATAAAATTCCCAGACTATTATTCGTTTAGCGAAGCGTGTAAGCTGATGTTTGGCAGGGAGGGTTATCGTGCCGCCGAAATTTCTTGTAAGATTACCTTTGCAAATGCAAACGCCCTAAAAAATCTTTCGCAAGAGGACGATTATACACAACGGGCAAGCGAACTGGTAACAAAAGTGTCGGTATATCGGCATGACAACTTGATGGACATGATAATTAAGGGCGTGGACTTGTTTATCAAGCAGATTCAGGACGAGGTCTCGAAGGCGGCGGTGGAATACAAGGAGTTCGTTGAAAGGCAGATTGACGGCTCGGAGTATGACCTTACAGATATTTTGGAGGGTTATGTCAAGCGATTTCTCAAAAACGAAGAGTTGTCAACCAAGCTAGATTACTGGAACGCCTTAAAAACGAAAATTAACCCCTCGATGATTCCTGATTATTCCGTATTTACTAGCCACGTTGAAGAGTTCAAGGATTTGAAACGGAAATTGCAGGCCTATCAGTACAGCAATGATTTTGATGTGCAACTGAACGAGGTCAAGGGCTATACAATATCGAAGGTTTTGAGGCTTGCGGAGGACGAGGAGTTTTTGAAAAAGTTAGAGAAGTGGGAGAAAGAGTACGTTGACAGTGGCACGGAAAAGGAATTTACCGCTAACTTGGCTTCTGCGTTGAGTTTTTCACCGAATTCAGCCCTTTCCAGAAAACCAAAAATTAGCCAAGATTTCGGTGAATTTCAAATAAAGGGTATTCAATTTGTTAGCGAGTATTGGGATTTTCAGTAAAATTAAGGGGGAAACCATGGAAAAAAACATCATAAGAAACATAAGTTGCACGTTATCGCAAAACTCCAAAAAAAAGCCGATATTTCGGTTTAGATGGGACTGGATTATTAACGAGGAGCCCCAACCAGCCTTGCAGTTATTGCACCGAATTGTCGATGAAAGTGAGATAATGGAACATTCATTATTTACGCAGGATTCCATTACTTCGTATATGTTTCGCGGCATGAAAGAACATACTTACGAAGCATTTATGGCAAATGGTGGGCAGTACGATGGTATATCGACATATAGCTATAATTCAGGCAATCACATAAGATCCGAGTGCGATGTGGAAATTACACAGACAGGTTGCTTGTATTTTTTCTACTTTATACATCAGAGCGGTACGATATTCCACAGCTTTGCAAGGAAGGTGGCGGCGGATACGGCAGTAAGGAAAGTTTCGTGTGATGATGAAGAGATAAGGATAAGTCTCTTCAAACGGGAGATCGTCAAAAAGATAAAAATCAACAAAAGCGGCACAAAGAGAGTGATAATGCAGACGGATTTGGGCGGTAGGAAGGTATATTCTTTATTGCCCAGTGATCGTAGTGAGTATTATTTAGACTCGAGTGTTGGTAATTTTCAGTTGATGTATGTGGTTGATTCGATAAATGTGCAATAGTCTCTCAAATGCAGATTATCAATAATCAAAATTGAAAGGAGTAAGTTTTATGTCAAGTATTATATGTCCTTATTGCAAACAACTAAAAAACAATAGAAAAAATGCAGGATATGCCGAAACAAATGCGAAAATTTCGTTAGCCCTAGGAGGGATTGCTATTCCTTTGCTAATTATAGCGTTCTTTATTGAAGCATTTTTGGCACTTTCCATAATTATCGTGATTATGGCAATAGCAGGGATAGTTTTGGCTATTTTTTCCAGAAGAAAGCACGGCAGGGAGTATTGTTGCGATGAGCTGGAACACGAGACCGAGGCAAAGGCTGTTGCTGAGAGTTATTTTATATTCTTTGGCGGACTCGCTATTCTTTTGCCGATTATGATGTTCTTTTTTGGAATGTTTTTTATAATTCCAATAATTATTTTGGCGATAATAGGAATCATTCATGCTATTAAGTATCGAGAAGAATACCACTTTGATTATAGTCGCATTGTTGCCGAAAGAAAGGCTAGAGAAAGGGAAGCGGCCAACAGGGAAACGGAAGCGGTTAATAATGAATATACCGATGCCTCAATCGATGAAAATCCGATAAAACCAAGCCCTAAATTAGGAAAAATTGGGCGTATAGGGGTTTCGCTAAACATGGTTTCGCTGGTGGCATCCATTGTACTAATAGCCTTTATCGGAATTGTGGGCATTGATGACGACACATCTTCCATCGGCTCGGATTTGGACGATAACGAAATCAATCGGCTGGTTAGTCGAGTTCCTGACGATGAGGAACTCCTTTCTGACAGTCTGTTGGTTATGGTTAGCAACCCTGTGGACTTTTCGGCATTATCACCCATAGACATTGAAGAAATACGGAGTGGGATATATGTTTTGCAATTTCCAACGGTTGAAAATGCTTCGAGTGCATTTGACTATCTATTTGTTCTCGAAGATGTAGTTTGGGTTGAGTTTGACACTTATCTGCCGCCCTTTGATTATGAAATAGAACCGCTAGAATATTTGCCATTCACAGACGGATTTGTTTCTTGGGGCGGACATAGGATAAATGCGGAGTCTTTTGTAGAGCATTTGCACCAATCAGGGCAGAATCAAAACAGAATTGTAGTGGCTGTTTTGGATACTGGGGTTGATGCGAACCACCCAGCATTGCAAGGCAGAGTTTTACCTGGCTGGAACGCTATCGGAAATAACGCAGACTCAAGCGATCCGCAAGGACATGGTACTCATGTTGCTGGGGTTATTGCAGATATAACTAGTGGGCTAAACGTGTACATTTTGCCAGTTAGAGTCTTGGGAGAGGGCAATCGTATTGGTACAACGGCAAGAGGTATTCAATGGGCAGTTGAAAATGGTGCAAATGTCATAAATTTAAGTTTAGGTACACTTAATGCTCGTGGGCAACCTGCACGTTCGGATTCGCTTGACAATGCCGTTATGTGGGCAACGGCGGCTGGCGTTATGATTGTAGCATCGGCAGGCAACAACACTCTTGATGCAAATGGAGTGTCCCCTGCTGGCAGTTTTGGCTCTTTGACCGTTGCCGCCACGGATATAAACGACAATCCTACCAGTTTCACAAATTGGGGCGAAGTGGTAAATGTAGCCGCACCAGGTTCTAATATCAATAGTATGCTCCCCAATGGGCGGTTCGGCACTATGTCAGGGACATCAATGGCAGCCCCTCATGTTTCGGCGGCGATTGCCCTGTATATGTTGGTAAATCCAGATATAAGCCCTGCAGCATTAACACGCAATTTTGAAAGATATGTTGATGTGCCTGCTGGCTGGAATAACGCACGATACGGAGCAGGAGTGCTAAATCTTGGCTTGGCTGTTCCAGGGCAAACCAACCAACCACCGCCAATAACACCAACGCCGCCGCCAGTACAAGCACCGCCGCCAGCCGTAACGCCAGGCACTGCCGCATATTTTGGAATGAGTGTTGAAAGGCTACCTCAGCGTTATGAGTTGGATCACGAAGCTGGTACGTTAGATTTACTATTCCCATTTCATTTGGGTGCAACGAGGGAGCATGATGTGAGGTACACGGCAAGGTTACTGGATGCAAGTGGAGATATTGTTGCGAGGTGGGACGATGGTTTTACTATCGCCGCTGGAAGTACCGATAATCTAAGAACATTTAGGCGATTGGCTGTTCTTGGGAATATGACAAACCACCAACAATACACTTTCATAGTAAGAGGAGAAGTTTTTTCAGGTGGCGAAGTTAGTGCGTTTCGATGGGAGTTTGATTTTACCCATGCAGTAAGAGCCGTTGACTTTGGGATAAATTTCCAACAACCAGCTTTTAGATACGTATTTAACGATGATACCAATGTGCTAGATAAGCATTTCCCTATAAATTTGAGTGCGACAGGAGCATATGATATAAGATATACCGCACAAATGCGCGATACCGATGGCAATGTAGTAGCAGAGTGGTCTAGCGATAACTGGATTCTATCCGCCGGGAGTGAATGGCGAGCAACCCCCCTCCTGCCGAATGTCAATTCATTTTTGACAGTGGGCGAAACTTACACGTTTAGGATAAGAGCCCATTTCGTGGGAGAATGGTTCTTCTTCCAGGATTTTGATTTTGTTCATAATCCGTAATTTGGCAATGCAAAAAATTAGATGAAAGGAGGGGAATCATTGATTATTATCATAACGACAGCCACAGGTGGAAGTTTTTTTCTAGGGCTGTTACTGGCTATCGGATTTGTGTTATGTTGCATTGTAGTTCCATTTGTAGCGGTCTTCAACGAGGATGGCTACATTGGAACAGGTATGCAGGTTATTGGTGTTATAGCCTCAATAGCAGCCTTTGCACTTTTTCTCATTATATTCAACGACTTTTATGTAGTAAGAGAAGTGCTGATAAATCCATATACTGGCAGACCCTTTACTTGGGCGAATATGCCATCAGGTAGTCCAGCTAGTTGGGAATTTTTTGAGCGTGCAGGAGGAGTTACTCGGCAACCTAGGGTTTTGCCATTACTAAGTCCGTTTTGGTCGTTCGTTGTATCATTAGTTTTATTGGCGGCTACCTCATATTCAAGAACGGCACTTGGGCTTTCTCATAAGTTCCATTATGTATTTTTAACAGCATCGGTACTTATCCTTTTTGTGCTTAGAAATGTATTCGGTGTTTAGCAACAAAAATCACAAATAACAGGAGGTTTTAATATGTATGACATAATATGCCCAAATTGCGGCGAAAGTTTCATTGCACGAGATGTAGCGTTTGACTTTTCGGAGTATGTTAAACCGCTAATCTCGCCCAATGACGAAATCATGAACAATCTCAAAACGTACGAATTTGAGTTTAAATACTACATTGACGAGGAGGCAATCCTTTCGTTAGACCGAGTCAGCGATTCTCAAATTCAACTAGAAACGGGTGAGAAAGGAGGATACGCTGGAGATTTCAATAAATACTACGTTTTTAAACTCACGAACGAGGAAATTTTTGATTATATCGTAAGGCGAAACGTCCCTCTCCAACATAGAGAAAATTTTAAAGCATTTATGAAAAAACTTAACGAATACGCAACTGACGGAAATGTACTCCACGATGCACCAATCCTCAACGACTCAACAATAATAGACAACTGCATTAAACCGATTTGGCGTAGATGCTACCCAAACCAACAGGATTTTAATATTGTATCGCCTGCCGTAAGAGGTTTGATTGAAATATTGCTACACATTTTCAAGAATCAAACTGAAAGCAAAGAGCTGTATGTTAGAATGTATTGTAGTCAGGAAAATAAAGAGAAACCAGAATATCGTGTACCAGATGCAATGTTTGTTTTTAACATGAACAGTGGAAAGATGGAGGAAAAATCTAAAATTTGCAGGGATTGTGGGCATAAACTTCCGTTAGAGTTTGGCTATTTTAAAATAGTTCCCATTACAATGCTTGGCTCGGCGTATGCGGCTAAAACTTCGATACTACTTGCCCTATATTACTGTACAATACACGAATCGCCGTTTACCCGTACAAGCGATCATTTTGACATCCAAACACTTACCCTTGACGACGATTTAACTCCATTTGAGATTAACTATGAGGAGTACAAGGATGGCTATGCTCCTAATAAAACTCCGTTTATTGAAAGGGGGAGTGCTCCCATTCTATCATTCTTGGTAAACAATGTTATTTACGTCTTTGTCGATTATCCAGGGGAGGCGTTTATCAATAAAGACGGTGTGAAGAATGACCAGAGAAGTAATTATGCACGAGATGATCGCAGAATTTTCCATAAAAGTAGGCATCTTATATGTGCGTTGGATCCATCGCAGGTATTGAAAAGGCTAGGCGAAGATTACAAGGAGGATAATTTGTACGAAGAAACACATTTAATCAAGGAATTTGAGAAACATATTGGTTATACTAAACCCAAAGAAAAAAATTTGCGGAGCATAACATTTTTGGCAAATAAATTTGATGCCTATGCAGGAGAAGGAGACAAAAATGTAGACAAAATAAACAATCTAGTCGAAACCAATCAGCTGAAGGAATCGGACATATATGGGGAAGACGGCGAATGGAACGAAGATAACTGGAAAATTGTTACAGAGAATACGGAAAAATTCCTAAGAAGGAAAATTCCCGATCTCGTAAGTACCGTTAGCAAGCGTTACCAGGACAAAAAAATCTGCTTTATCCCTACTTCGCCATATGGAAGACCAGCAGAGAGCAGACTCACAAAAGGAGAAGAAAAACCAGAAACACCACAAGAAAAAAATGATAGGCTGGCTAAACAAGGCTTCTTAAACGGCTTAGCTTTCCTGCGTATCCTAAAAGTCGATGGCGTTATATAAAATAGGTGGTTTGTAATGGAATTTGTATTTGGAAACAGTGGGACAAGCTATGGGTTACTCTATCAGGACGACAATCCGCGCACTCCGCAAATAAGTGAATATATGCAGAAAATCAATAACTTTGGCACTGACTGGGCAGAGCCGTTATTTACTTACAAAGTAGTTTCCGATGGCCTGTCATTTACTACTATTTTCAGCCTATATGCAGCAGACAATAATTTTGACAGAGGTGCGTTTTATAATCATGTGAAATGGCACAAATATCGTCGCGACGATTTTATAAAAGCCGATTTTTTTGATGAGA
Organism: Turicibacter sp.; assembly: GCA_009778175.1. Taxonomy (GTDB): domain Bacteria; phylum Bacillota; class Clostridia; order Lachnospirales; family WQUN01; genus WRKH01. The sequence goes on along the minus strand of WRKH01000320.1, from coordinate 1,753 downwards.
TGTTAAGCGATTTTGCCAATCAAGACGATATAAACGCCTTGCGAGAAAGCGGAGACATTAACCGCACCGCTGGGTCTGGTACGTATGACATTAAGAGTGATATTTTGCACAAAGTAATCCATATTTTGCACTCGGAAAAGGACAAGAAAATCGCCGTTGCCTTTGCTCTCGATAACAATGACAATAACGGCAGCGGCGGACAATTTGAAATATTTAGGCAATACGCAAAGCAGATATTTACATACCTGCCGATTGGTTTACGGACAACGACCTCTTTTGTTACTTCCTGTGATACGGAAACGCTGTTAAAATCGGATTATCGGTTGGGGTTGATTGCCTTATCGTCCGTGAGTAAACGTAACGAGGGCAAGTTGGTCATTGTAGAAGAGGACGGCACGGAATTTGACGCAAAGGACGATTTGGCGGAGTATGTAGAATGGATTGTTGGTGTTAAGGAGGAAAGCGAGAGGGATAAATTTTTCGAGGAATATGAAAATGTTGTTAAGGGTAAAATTGGCAATGTGGAGTCTTTGTTGGGGTGTTATAAAAGTTATATAAATCCAGAAGTGGAAGAGGAAGCCCCTGAAATTACGGAAGTTGAAGAGGTTACGGAAGAAGTCGAAGTTGCAGAACCCAAGGAAGTCGAAAAGGTTGAGGAAGTTCTAAAAGTAGAGGAAGTTAAAAAAGTTGCTGAATCTACGGAAGTCGAACCTGTAAAGCCTGCTCCAAAAGTAGCGGAAGTTAAAAAAGTTGCTGAATCTACGGAAGCGAAAGTTTCAAAAGCTGAAAAGACTGCGGAAGTTCCAAAAGTAGCGGAATCCACAAAAGCCGAGCCTGTAAAACCTGCTCCGATGTCTCAAAAACAAGAACTGCCAAAATCCACGCCATCACCAAAACCACAACCGCCGCCAAAGCCAGCACCAAAACCGCAAATCAAGCCACAATCTGCTGCACCGCAACCGCAAACCAAGCAACCTGTCGCACAACCGCAACAACAAGCACCGCTAATCACACCACAACAACCACCGCAAAGTGTGTCAAATCCGCCGCAAATAGCACCGCAAAACCAACCGCAACCATATTACGGCAACCTGCAAGTGGAGACACGTAGTAGGGGAATGGTTTACTATTTTGGTTTGATTATTGAGAGTAATCCCAATAATTGGGAAATATGGACTTTCGGAGACGAAAACCGTAATTGGGGAATGTGGACTTTTGGAGACGGAAGCCGTTATATCGGCGAATTTGAACATATTTACGGTAACGCTAATGGTTGGGGCGTTATGATTTCCCCTGACAACGACTATCGAGCTGGAAAATGGGTAAACGGCGCTCCTTTTGGTAAGAGAATAGAAAAAATGAAAGGAATTTTTAAAAATGAACTCCCTCGAAACCCTAGCCCTCTAAAATCTAGCAATGTCATAAAAGCCAACGAGCCTGAACGATGGATTCCCGATGATAGTGGACGATCTGATGTAATGACAATGGCAAGTTTTGACGATAGCTATTGGTACGTGGGTGGTGTAAGTGGTCATTCTAAATCAAAATTTGGATATTATAATGGATTTGGGACACTTTTTGAATATAACAAGTTTCGTTATGGTGAGTGGAAGAACAGCTCACCTGTAATGGGACACAATTGGATTTTAGACCTATCACAACCAAAAAATTAAGGAGGAGCAACATTGTCTGAATTTAACAGCACAAACCGCCGCATAAAGCGTTATATCATAAAAAAGACACATAAATGGCT
>WRKH01000319.1 GCA_009778175.1 Turicibacter sp. | reverse complement strand
GGATTATGAACTTACCGTTAATTCTTCCGAAAATATGTCTATTATCTCTAATTTGCATACTCTTTTGAAGAAAATTTAGTTGAATACAGGCTCTAATCCTGTCCGAGAAAATATTCCGACTTTGCAAGATTTATGGGATTTAATTCGGAAAATAGACAACGAAGATGCCCAAAACATCGCTCTTGCTATGGAATTGTACGTTACAGGTTCTATGAATATGTTCAACTGCCGCACGAATGTCGATTTAAACAATCGACTTATCTGTTTTGACGTTCAAAAATTAACGAAAAACCTTAAACAACTCGGAATGTTAATCGTCCAAGATGCCGTGTGGAGCAAGGTTACAATCAACCGCAACCAGCACATGAAAACGTGGTATTATATGGACGAATTTCACTTGTTGCTCGGAGAGCCAGAGACCGCCCAGTACACGATTGACATTTTTAAGCGGTTCAGAAAATGGGGCGGACGACCGACCGCAATCACACAAAATGTCTCCGACCTTTTCGTTACGAAATCGGTGCAGAGTATCATTAAAAATATCAATTTTGTGCTGATGTTAAGCCAATCTTCGGACGACCGAGAGGCACTTGCGAAAATGTTGAGTATTTCGCCCGAGCAGCTGAATTTCGTGAAAAATTCGGGCGTGGGTGAGGGGTTGATTCGTTGCGAGGGGATTATTTTGCCGTTTCGTGATAAATTTCCTGATGATACGGAGCTTTATAAGGTTATGACCACTAAGCCTGAGGAAGTTCGAGCAGCGTGAAAAAATTCAAAAAAATCCTTGACAAGATGTAATGAGCGTGGTATAGTATTAGAAAAGGGGCGAACGAATGGGCAAAAATAGCGAAAATAACGTGAATAGCGTGGAAATAACCCAAGCGGAGTTAGACTGGTATTTGGGCTTAAAGACGGTAACTAGCGACATTATCACCGAACACATTTTCATGAACAACAAAAACAACGCTCTGTATACGGAAATCGTGAACGAAGTGCAGAAAATATACGGTTTTGAGCCTATTTCCAAAGTGGACAAGACAACGGTGCAGAAAGCGGATGCACCCGAAGTTTTGGACGACAAAAAGATGATTGCCGACATAACGGGCGAAAGTGTGCGAAAGTTTGAAAACCGCATAAAACTCACAAATATCGGCATGGAGATTCAAAAAGAGCCACAACATGATTTCCCAGAGCGAATTGTTTTGAGTTTTTCCAACAGAACAAAAATGGGATTAAAGAGTGGCAAGGAATACGAAGATGCACCCGATGTGATACAGCTAGGATTTTCAACGTCTAAGCTAAAAAATTTATCGGATAACAAAAATTTCGTTTCCTGTATAGACCTGTTCACGATACGAGAGACTGGCAGAAAATTATTTCCAGACGATAAATATCAGATGTTTTTGATAGAATTGTCAAAGATGCCTAGAACCAAGAAGAACTTGGACGAAAAGTATCATGCACTTTGGGATATTTGCAAGGTTTTGAAGACTCCGCATAAGGATATGGAAAGGACAATTAAAATGGCAAACATAACCAATGCAACGGCGTTGACACTGTCGCAGGAACTTAGAAGTGCAGTAATATCGCCGCAGGTCAACGAGTGGGAGCAGCGTAGGCGGAAGGCTTTGCAAGACCGTGAACGTGAGCGGCAAGAGCGAGAACGTGAGCGTGAGAAATACAAGGAGCATATTGCAGCTTTGGAGGAAAAATTGTTTGCCGAGCAACAGGCAAGGCAAGCCGAGCAAAAGGCAAGGCAAGCTGAGCAACAGGCAAGGCAAGCAGCGGAGGCAAAAGTAGAGGAACTAGAACGGCGGAATCAAGCTACACAAACCGCCGAAAAACCCAAAACCTACACAATAGCCAAGCGAGAGGCAGACGCCCGCCGAGCTGCCAAGCAAGCCAAAAAATCCAACAGTAGCCCAAACAACGAAACAAAGTAACCAACCGAAAAAGCTACCGTAACAAGGTAGCTTTTTTGTGCAGAAAAGGGGTAGAATATGAACATCGGAGATATGCTCGGAGGTGCATTTGATTGGATTATCGAGCACGTTACACAACCAATCAAAGACACCGTAGCAGGTTGGGCAGTAAATTCCCTAAACTACGCCTTTGACATGATAGGAGTGGATTCAACAATCGGAGATATGCTCGCCGCCCACCCAGAGGAACTCACAGGTTTTGAATTTATGAACACAAACATAGAAGTCGCAGTTGTCGGACAGAGCGTATTTTCCTATCTGCTAGACATCGGACAATCAATTTTGCTACCGTTTGGGCTAGTAATCTTAGTAGTGCTATCCATGCACGAACTTGCAACAGGCGTGTTACAAGGCAATATGCGAGAATTCGAGTTTAACATCTTCATGCGGTGGGGAGCGAAATTCATAATCAGCCTGTTTATCCTTTCAAACGCCTTTAACATCGTCAGAATGTTGTTTAGCCTAGGTCCCGCCCTGTTTGAAATGTTTAATATGAACGTGGCAGACAGTGCAAATACTGATTTTTCAACTCTCTACGATGGTCTCCGAGTAATGGATTTCGGAGATATTTTGCAAATTTGGGCTATCTCGATTATCACACTTGTATTAGCGTTTATTGCCCAAATGTTCATACTTTACACGCTAATCTCACGTATGTTTGAAGTCGCCTTGCTCACAAGCCTTGCACCTATTCCGCTCGCCACTTTCTCAAATTCGGAATACAAACGAGTTGGCGAGGGATTTCTAAAAACTATCATGGTTTACGGATTACAAGCCCTCTTAATCATCGTCATTGCAACGGTTTTCTCAGGCATATTGCTAAATACTGTAACGAACATAGCGAACTCTGGCGAAGTGGTTTTTTGGGATTTTGTGCCGCTTTTAATTATGAAAGTGGTAATGGTCGGAATGATTAAACAAAGTAAATCCATTGTTGAAAAAGTCGTAAATTAGGGGGTGTTATCATGCCGAGAAGACCAACAAGTCGCACACGCAAAGATTTATTATCCGAGACGGAAAAACCTACATACAATCCAACAGAAGATTTTGGCGACAAACTAGGAAACGCTGTGGAAACCGTCATAACAGCCCCTGCAAATGTGATAAATGCAGGAAAAGCGGTCGCCGATTTCTTTTCGGACGATAAAAAATCCGATAAAATATCCACAGGCGAGGGCAATATAAGCGACAAAGTTTTCACATATACCAAAGATTCCGATAAAATGCAGTTTGACAATGATATTACAAAGGACAAAATGTCGGTCAGCGGCAAAAGAGAAGACGAGCCGAGTGAGGCGGCAACCAAGTCCGAAAAGTCCAATCCACGTCGAAGAGGTAAAAAACCCACACGTCGTCAGCTAGAAATCGCCCTTGCAACAGAAGAACACGCCGACATCAAGGCTATTATATGCGAAGAATTGAGACTGCCGCAAAACTCCACCGACAGCGAAATCATAGAAGAATTAGCCTGTAAAGCCGATTTTGGAGTAAAATTGCCGCCGATAGTTGAGCAGAAAATAACTCAAATAAGGGAAAGTTTCGGTGTGTCAACGCTAACGGACAGCGAAATTATCCGCAATCCGAAAATATTTAACCTTGATAATTCCGACAAAACCAGCTTTGAAGAATTTGAATTTAATTCGGACGAAACCCACCAAGACGGGCAGGCGGACGATTTTGTTTCCGATAAAGTTGATTTTAAGCCACATATCGAAGACGAATTAGAAGAACAATCCACGTCCTATCCCATTGATTTCAATGATTCCAAAGGCAGTCGTCTCGACACGGAACGAGAAAAATTCAATGATGTCAAGGATTTGCAGGAACGCCTACAACTCAACTATAATCCGCACGTTAAGCACAAAAAAGTGGACACCGCAAATGAAAAAATCCTAGCCGTTTCTGATAAAAACTACAACGTCCTCTTGGGTAAATTTGCCAATATAGACGAAAAATCCGATAAAAAGGCGGAAAAATCGGCACAATATTACAATAAACGGCTAACTCATCGAGATTCGCAAGGCAAAAAGATAAAAGGCGAGTTTAGGGGCGAATTTAAGCAAATCAACAAGGCGGTCCGCAAGACCACATATAACGATTTAACAGCCGAGGATACACGTGAAGACGGTCAAAAAATCCAAAACGATATTTCAATGGACATAGCCGATATTGGCTTAGACAATACCAAAAAGGTATTGAGTTCTCAGATTGACCTTGCTCTGAAAACTTCCGAGCGGATTTTAGCCCCAACAGTCGCCGAATACGACCAAAACAAGATAAATCAGCGGCGATTAAATAAGAAAATCAAGGCTACCAAAAAGGCTGAAAAAGCCGAGGAACGTGCTAAAAAGAGGGGCAAAGATAGTGGCTTGGAAAGTGCCGAAACGGCGGATAAGAAAGATAAGTCGGAAAGGTCAGAAAGCGGCTCACGCAGACGGCGTGGCAGAAGTGGCAGAGAGAGCGGATTAGAAGAGTCAACCGTTCGTCCACAAAATATAGATTTTAACAAGCCGCTGACCTCGCAAGATTTTCACAAACCACAGCCACAGCAACAACCTTTAAACGCAAGTGTTAGCGAACGTCCACAAAATGGCAAAATGGCTTTCCGAGAAAACAACGAAAAAATAACGTCCGAGCCAAAAATAAGTGGAAAAATCTCGTTCGCCGCAAATAATGATAAAATCTCGGCTACACCACATCAATTTTCACGCTTAAATCCCATTCCAAAGGCGTTGTTAAAAACCACGCAAGGTATACAAAACGTCAAAAACTGGCAAAACTACAAGCCCACAACCTACATAGCCAACAAAGCCAAAGCCGCCGTGCAACGTCAAGCGAAAAAACTTGCCGCAAAAGCTACAAAGGCGATTGTTAAAGCAATAATCACAGTTATTGCAAAGGTCATAGTTTTTGCAATCAACATTTTTGTTTGGATTTTGGTAATAATCATGGCTGGGATTGCTGTGATTTTGCCGTTTTTACTCATTGCTCTCGTGGTCGTTGCGATAGTTTCGACGATTGTTTTAACGATTGTGGGTTGGCTTAGCTGGCTGAATTTCAACTCGCCCGACATTCCACTAGGCGAAACCGCCAATATTCTGCAATATTACGCCTCAAAGGAAAATGAACTATATCTGTCGGTTGACACAGAAAGATTGCTAAACGACCCAATTTTTGGGGCATTACAGGTAACTATCGAACGCAAAGACGAGCCAGGTTTTGACATTCGGCTAGTGATTTTCTACCTAACGGCGAAACACGGCGATTTCACCACCATGCCTGATTGGAAGTCGCTAGTTGACGAATTTTTCCATATGCAATACGAACTCGACCAACAAAAGCTAACAGCAGACCCATTGCACCCAGTAATCTACCTAGTAAACCACTATCACGACTGGGATAATTTTGTAGAAATGCTAAAAGAAACCCTAACCGAGGAGCAACGAGAACGCTTTGAATCCATGCTAGAAAACGGACATTTCGGAGTGCAATTAAGCAGCCCAGTCCCCTATTTTTGGTTTAGCTCGCCAGTACCGTTAAGTTCAACTTTCGGATATAGACAGCACCCACTCGGCAGTACAGACGACGACCCAGTTTTCCACCAAGGCATTGACATTAGCAGAATAAGCATTAATGCACCGTTACCGCCAATATTAGCCGTTATGGACGGAGAAATTATCTTTGTCGGACAAAACAGCCCAACCGCTGGAAATTGGATAGTTTTATATAACGAAATCCTAGAAGTTCACGCCATTTATATGCACTTGGACAGCATAGCAAGCGGAATCGCTGTGGGGAGCATGGTAACGAACGGACAGGAAATTGGAATAATGGGGACGACAGGGGCTTCCACAGGTGTACATCTACATTTCGAGGTCATGGTCGGCGCACCGAGAGGAGCGTATACGAATGGGGCAACACGCCGTCCCTTTGTGATTGACCCCGTTTTGATTACAGCTTTTGGACCCGATTTGGAAAATAATTCTATCAACGCTTTTGGGGTTATCAGAAATTTCGGAAGGATATTAGAATAGGGGGGATTTTATTATGAAGAGGAAAAGGAAAATAGAGACACTTTTTGGCAAAATAACGGCAACAGAGGAAAAATTGATCGCTCTCAAAGAGGAATTGAGGGCAGAATTAAACAAGGAAATTCTTGATGCTTGCGGCGATGACATCGGCAAACTTATGCAGTTTATCGAAAACATGAACAAACCTGTTGTTTTAGAGGAAAAAGGGGCTGAAAGGGTTGAGAGTGATGACAAACTTGAAGAATTGGAAAAACTACGGAATATTTCGTAAAATCGGCTGTGTTTTGCTTGTTTGCTTGGTTTTTTCGACATCGCTTTTAGCCGAAGAGTCCGAGGAAACGGAGCAACCAATCGAACCTACAAACGCTCCTGCTCCGCCGATAATCGCATATGACAACCGTGAGCGAATTTTGCAGATAATCGAGGTAGCTTTCTCACATGATTTTAGTACGATTACTGTGCTTGTGCAGAATACAGCCACTCGTGCTACTTTTGTGATTGAACACGCCATAAACAGAGACGACACACTTTCCGAATTTATAGAGATAACGGCGGCGGACGGAATGGGCAATATTAGCGTACCTGTGCAGATTATCAACCCATTTTTTGCCCCTGAGGAAATCGAAGAAATCTTTGAAGAGCCGACTGGAGAATTGACGGTTACAGGCGTGGATGGGACGGAAACTCCAACAACAGGACAAAATCAGCAAACAGGGCAGACTGAAATCACACAAGGCGGAGTAAATATTACGATAAACACAGGCGAACAGCCCACTCCGCCAACAACAGACGAAGAGGGCGGATTTAACACAGCAGGTTGGGCGGACGTTGTTGACCACGCAATGACCGAAACTCACGAGTTTTTCCTTGTCCGCACCGCAAATGATAACGTCTTTTATATAATTATTGACCGTGCGAGTGGCAATCAAAACGTGCATTTTCTAAACGCCGTTACCGAATGGGATTTATTTCAGCTTATCCAAAGCCAAGAAATCCCTGATAATACAGGGGGTTTGGTAGGCGGAGATGTCGGTAACAACTTGGCGAATCTCTTTCAACCAGAACCTGAGCCGACTCCTACGCCTGAACCTACTCCCACGCCAATCCCAATTCTCGAACCCGAGCCCGAGCCTGTACAACAAAGTTCGGGCAGTGGCAGTATGTTGCTAATTTTAGCCATTATTCCCATTGGTGTGTTAGCCGTCATGATTTCAAAAGGGAAAATCAAACTCCCAGGTTTTGGCAAAAATGCAGATGATTCTGAGAATTTTTCTGATGAATCTGAAATTTATATCGATCCAGAGCATGAAGATTTATTAGATTCACATTTGCCACCACCAACAGATGAAATGACATTTGAGGAAACGGACGGCGGTTTTGAAGACACAATCGAATCTGAAACGCCTATCGAAACCGAAACAATTGCTGATTTTATTCCAATAGACGACACTTCGGAAGAGATGCTGGGCGGGGAAGAGGTTGAAAATTTGGAAACGGACGATATTTTTGACGATGTTGGAGAAGAAGAATTTGACGAGGAGGGAGACCTGGTTGATGAGGCAAATTCAGAACCTTTTTAAGAAATTACCGAGAAAACTACCCGTCCTCTTATGGATTATATACCTCATTCTACAGACTTTCGCACCACTAACCGTCCAAGCCGAAACCCAAATAGAGATAATCGTCCCACACACATCGATTTTACCCGAAAGAATCGAAGAACCCCCAACCCCACCAGAACTTTTCCCAGTTTCCGTTACCGAAACCATAGACGAGCGAGGCCGTCATGTGCTAATCATGCACTATGAACTGACTCGTGCCGAAAATCCCGAACATATTTCTCGAGAAACACTTCATTGGGGCGGTTATCTCTTTGAACTTGCGTTTATCACGCGCGATAATCTTAACAATGTAGAATTAAAGAGCATTACAGAGGTCATAGAACGCCAAAGCCCATCGAACGATATTGAATATATTTTGAGCTTACTTTCGCCGCAAATCGACTTTAACGATGGGCTTTTTACAGGCGTTTTAGACCTTGACGTGAACAGTATCCGGGTTTCCGAGGCTGGACGAACTTCAAACAGCCGTGTCGCTACGGTTACGAGAGAATTTCCAAACCTACCCGATAGAGACGTGGCATTGATTCCGAGAACGGTGGTTGAAGGCGGCGTTACTTACAGCCTTTCAGATGTGCGTTGGACTGCTACACATACCAGCGAAATAAATTATACGGGCATAGGCGAACGATTCACAGCCCACGCAACATACAGCGGACGTGTTACAACCACCACTATCACAGGCTTTAACGTAACCGCCGAGTATAACGGACTCGTTAGCTTTCTAAACACCGATATTTTGGGCTTTACAGCAACTTTTCAAGCGGTACGTCCACTCGAAACAGACGAGATTTTCCAAACGGCAGAAGAGGGAATTTTAGAGACTTCCGAAAGTCTTGAAAATCCTGAAAAATGCGAGGATGCTGAGATTTCAGAAAATCCAAACTCAACGTCCATTGTAGAGGAAGACTCTGAGCAAGTGGCGGAAAACACCACAAACAGCCGTGGCGGAGCGGCAAATTCAGCGGAAGAGACGAGAGGTTTGTATATTCTTCTGATAAGTGGAATATTGACAATACTGATTTGCGTAGTGTTGCTAGTTGTTTTCTTCCGCAGGGAAATATTTTAGAAAAGGAGATTTACTATGTCGTTTGCAAAAAAATTAGGGGAATTACCCCAAAAAGACATAGACACAAAAGATGCGGAGATTGCACAGCTTAAAGAGTTGCTGCAGATTTATCGGTCGGAAAATAACGAACTTAAGGAGGATTTGTTTGAACTTTTTAGGTATCAAACTTTGTCGAGGAAAAAACATATTTAGTCAGAAAGGATAAATGCAAAATGAAAAAATTAAGGGAATTAAAGGGGAAGTTAGAAAAAAATTTGCTAACAATTTTAGGCGTGGCAGTGGTAATTTTATTGGCACTCGGGCTTGGAATATTGGCGATCATAGCGATTTTTTTCGTGCCTCGTGTGGTGGTTTATGCAAACGAGTTAAATGGTTTAGTGAGTGAAGTTGTGCCGATAGGCGAGGTAATAACACCCACGAATACAGGCGACCACAGGATTTATAGTATCTCAGAAATCCCCGCAATCGCTCCCCACAGCGTAAGTTTGCGGATTGTAACGGATATTCACGCAAACGAGGTCTGGGTGCAGGTGGACGGCAACCGATATTTTTAGAGGGGCTTTGCAGGACTATACAGCCACGCAACGGATTTGGCGAGTAAATTATCGTCCGCTCCTCTATACGGCACATACGGTCAATGTGAGTGCGAATCACGCATATATTTTGGACGGACGAGAGATGACTATTACTTTTCAGTCGATTTTGTCCGCTCCGTTTGTTCGCCCTACGCCATCGCCGACGGCAACGCCACGTCCTACAAATACCCCAAGACCCACAGCTACGCCCCATCCGAGCAATTCGCCACGCCCCACAAACACACCAAGACCGACAAATACGCCAACTCCAACGCCAAGCCCTACACCAACTCCCAGTCCAACGCCACAGCAACCAGTCCGCATTTTAGATGTACAGGCAGAAATGCTAAATAACGGGCAAATACGAGTTATCGTTACTACAAATGCAAGTGCTGAATGGGTAGACGTGCAGACTCCAGGCAGACCAGGAATCATGATAATTTCAAGCCCATCGCAAGCCGCCAGCGGTGAGCAACATTTTATATTGGAATTATCGTCAATACAAGGCTTTGCGGCTTTGCCGATTAGAGTCTTTGCAGGAGAGCGGACTGGAGGAACGGCGGATAGTGCCGTCATAACTTTTTTGAATCGGGAGGGATTTTGAGTGAAATATTATAATTATTTTACAGAAGATGGCAAATGGGAATTAAGACCATATGCTGAAAAGACAGATAAAATGAAATATGACTGGACAATTTTCAATCGTCGGTTTATAATAAGAGAAATCGATTTGAGGAGTGTTCATATGCCTGAGGATAAATGTTTTTGCGGAAGTGGTAAGTTTTATGCGGAATGTCATAGTGAGGTCAAGGAAAATACGGCTATGGCATACCTTTTTCGTGCGTTCAAGCTGATTGACGAAGATATAAAACAAGCTAGACCCACGCCAATGTGTAGCAAAAAGTGTACAAAATGTTGTTGGGCTGCCCCCGAAGTCTCTGCATTGGAATTTTTTGCTATTGTCAAGCATATTCAAACTAGAAAAACGGAAAGGGCGTTCACTTCCTTAAAAGATTGGATTCGTGTTGCTCAAAATCAAAGACCAATGTTTCCAACTTTTGCTGCTTTTGATGAGATTTCTGGCAAACGCCTTACAGTGCCTTGTATATTTTTGGATAATAGAGAAGAAAAATGTCGAATTTACGAGGTTCGTCCGCTGTTATGTAGGCTATATGGCTATTATTCTAATTTTGGCAAATGCTTGGATGTAGAAAACGAAATAACTTTTGTAAAGCCCGTGGTTGACGAAATAGGGTCTACAATTTTAGGCGGAATACCAACGGATAAAGGGATAATTCCGCCAGTAGCTGCTCCATTGGTATATTGGTTGGGCGGCGAACCTGTATTTGAAAATCAAGATGTTAAAGACTTATTTTTAGTCGCACATAATCAAAATATTTTGGAATATATCCGTTTTTCTATTAATCTTGATTTTAATGAGTGGTTTCGGTTTTAGGCTGATAAAATTAAATTTTGCCAGATTGGATGGAGGTGGTTAAAATAAAAAGCCTCAAAACATTGATTATAACAGACCCAACCAACGATTATATCAGCGAATTCGAGATTATCGAGTTAGGACAGGTGGGCATAATGTCAAGGAATTCCCCATGTTTCTGCGGAAGTAGCAAGAAGATTAAACATTGTCATTCCGATATAAACGAAAACAGCATAATTGCGGAGTTGTTGCGTGTTTACAAAAAGATAGACGAACGCAATGCACACGCTAAAAGCCTTTGTAACAAGGGCTGTGCGGATTGTTGTACTAACGATTTCCAAGTGCAACTGTGGGAATTTTTTTGTATTTTGGAATATTTAGGGATAGGTAGCTATAAAATGGCTAAATCAAGGGAAAAATTAGCGAGACAGTTAATACAATTATCCCTTGAAACCGCCCAAACCTGTATATTTTTAGACCAACAAGAAAAAGCGTGTAAAATATACGAAGTCCGCCCTGCCGTATGCCGAAATTATGGGCAAACACTACAAGCTACCGAAATGCCTTGCGAACCGCTTAAACAGCAGTCTAGCAATATAAATTTGGTAGACGAGAACGATTTTGAACCATTGGACAGCGTGGGCATTCTCACGTATAAAAATCAGCGACTGGTCTCAAAAAGCAAGACCATGACTCTGTGGTTTAGGGAAAATTTGGACAATAATTGCAATGTTCGACCGCAACTTATGCGTGAATTATTCGCTACTGCAATGAAAGGCACACAACACCAATTTGCTGAGCTATTGCTGAATCGAGGAGCGAAAATTTCTGCTAAAGATGTTTTTGTGGAGTGAAGTTTGACTTTTTTAACAATTTGTGTTATCATTGTAGTATAAAGAAAAGCGAGGTGTTTTGCGTGGTAACAAAAGGCTGTGGAGATTACATAACGCACCAAGATTGGCTAAATGACGTTGTGCAAGAGGACGTTATTATTTGCTATGGCTCGGCACTGGAATATTTGCAATGGTTCGTCGGCTACTTGAACGAGACGGAAATAGACGTTTTCGCCAAACAAAAGGGTATTTACGAAAATATCAACTACCACATAGTTGACAGCTTTGGCGACATCGAAGTCATAACCAACGGCAAGGTGCGTTGCACCACGTTCAATCAAACAATCAACGATATGCTTGACGATTGGGATAATATGGATGAATCCGCATTGGCACAGGCTTTGAGCGATTTTTACCATAAGCACAATAAAACTTTCGGCGACCTTGTTGTCAAGCCACAACACGCCGAACGCTTTGAATACATGAAAGATTGGGCGAGAGAATTTTACAACGAATATTAGAAAGGGTAATTATGACATCAGAAGAAAAATTGATGTGCGAGATAATCGCAAAAATATCAGAAAACAACGCACCGATAGTGTTCAAAGGTGCATTAATAACAAAATTGATTTTAGTCGAGCATGGCTTTGATGAGTTGCAACGCATAACCACAGATATTGATTCTAACTGGGTTGGCGACCCACCTACGATGGAATTTTTGGAAAGTACGTTGAACGATTCTCTTGGGAGTTTACGGCGTGATTACGCCATCGTCGCAACTAGAACGTATGCTGAAAAGAAATCAGCGGGATTTAATGTGGTCAACAATGTAACGGGGGCGGTTATATGCAAATTGGATATGTCTGTAATGCCTGTTGTCGGCAACAAAATCTATCATTTTGCCGATTTTTTGATAAAAGGAGTGTTGCCGAATGAAATTTTGGCGGATAAAATAACCGTGATGTCTAGCGATTATATTTTTCGGAGAATGAAAGATATGATTGATGTTTATGCTTTATCTAACTGTATTTCCGTCAAGTCCAACGATATATTTGATGTTGTTAGGAAAAAGCGTAGAATTATGCAGGAATTTCACGGATTTTACACTCGCAAGCAAGATTTAGAAGTCGCCTACAACAAGCTAAAACGCATAACAGGCAAGCCAAATTTTTCAGACATATACGGTTATATAGAAAAATTCATAAAACCATTTGCCGAGAAGACGAAACAAAACCTAACATGGAACGCAAAAATCAAAACATGGTCAGCCGAGCCGATACAGCGTTCCGACAGCGACCGCCTACCCACAAAAAATAAGTCAAAAAGCCACGAGAGATAATCGGGCTTTTTTTATTACAGAAAGGAATAAACCAATGCAAAGAAAACTAAGCAGGAAAACCAGAACAATAATCGCATTTTCAATGATTGCGATAATCTTAGGAGGGCTACTACCGTCCGAATGGTCAACCCATTATCTAAACAACGTACAAGCGGCACAAACACCCCAAACACCTCAACCATCACAAATAACACAACCCACTGAATCACCCGCCGCCCGCATACAATACGGCGATATGAGTTATACCATGCAAATAGTCGATAACTTTGAAGCCACTCCACGGATACAATTCAACGGACCCACAAATATGTATAGGGCACAATATTTTGTAAACTCATTGAACCTACCTGTTATAGCTGATTTGAACGGACGGCTCAGATTTGGGAGCGAAGCAAATCGTCTGGCGGCTCGACAGCTCATCTCGCAAAATAACATTGTCAGAACCCCCACGGCACATTTTTCTATAACAAATCAAGATTTTACGGGCGAAATCATAGGCATGGTAGAGAGCATAGATACCTTTCAAAATCCACAAGTTGACCCATTTAACGGCTCATTTACAAATTTTGACATCAATACGCCAAACACCATTGATGTGCCGACATTATCGGCTTTTGTGGGAGATACGCTCGTGTTTCAAGACCACTCAATCCCAAGCGGAATGACCGCAAACTCTCCTCCAAATATCCAAGCATATTTAGAACGGTACCGCAACTTTCAATCTTCAGGCCCAATAAACACAAGTAATTTTCCCGCCTTGATTCCAACCGATGCACAAACTTCACTTGCTGCGGGCTGGCTAAACGAAACTTTGCTCCTTACCTCGGAAATGGTTGGAACTACCACTTTTTTCTATCAAGCTGCAGATTGGCGAGTCCGTGGATACGGTCATGTTTACGCCCCATACTCTCAACTTGGCGGCGGAGATATGCTTAGATATGCAATAAATCTTTCCAAACACGGAAACCATTTTGTTTTTACCCCAGAGACAGTCGGCGGAAGTTATCCTGGCGGCAGAGTGGAGTATTTTCAAGCATTGAGAGTTATTGTTGTCGAACCACCCTCCCCAACGCCCACTCCAGGCATTACACCAACTCCATCTCCAACCCCCGCTCCAACCCCCGCCCCTGCCCCACCACCACCCCTCCCCAACAGCGAAGTAACAATCCAAAAAATCGATGCACTAACCCGAGAAAATATCCCAGGCGCACTAGTCCGTCTGCGTGGAATGTCCGCCCATTTCGGCTCAACAGATGGCGGTCATCTAGGCGATGTTACGTGGAGCTTCGATAACACAGGCATAAATCTCTCGCAAGTCCTAACCGCAGGAGCAACAACATCAAGCAGCGAGGGCGTTACCAGCACCGTAACAGACGGTGTTTGGACGATTACTGGACTACCATGGGGTTTCTACATGGTAGAGGAAGAACGTGCACCAGATGGCTACTCCCTACTCCCCCAACACACAGCATACGGCTTCTGGCTACACCCGCCAAACATAACCATAAACGTCGATGATTGGGACGTTTTGGTTACGTGGAACGGCGTAGTCATGTCTTTCCGAGAGGTTGCCGAATGGGAACTCCCAGACGAAATCACACTCGAAGATGTAGTAAATTTGCTAGAAACCTTGGGCGAAAATTTCGAGGTGGTTTTTGGTTTCGGCATCTCGGAAGAATACGTACCCAGCTCCATTTTAATCACATTTGAAAACTACCCGTACGGAGCGGTAGAAGTCCTGAAATTTGACGAATTAACAGGCGAACCCCTATCAGGTGCACATTTCCGCATTGAGGGCTTTTCGGTGGACGGTAATGCGAGCGGATTGCCCATAGAACGCACAGGCATAACAGACGGCTCTGGTCGAATTTTATTTGACAATCTGCCAGCAGGACATTACACCATTACTGAAATAATTCCACCCCCAGGCTATATGCCCCCTGACAATCCCACACAATCCATCTCGATAACTTGGGGTCAAACAAACACCATCAATTTCTACAATATCCAAAAATCTAGCTTAGAAGTCCAAAAAATAGACGGCAACACAGGCGAGCCCCTAGCAGGGGCAATTTTTGAACTTCGAGACCCTGTTACAGGCGAAACTTGGCTAGGCACAACCGACACAAACGGCATTTTCATTTTCGGAAGAGGTTCGCATGGCAACGAATTAATCCCGTTTAGGACATACATTTTAACGGAAATCCAAGCCCCTCCAGGTTATGTTTTAATCTCCACGCCGCAGGAAATAATCCTAAGCCCAGGCGACAACAATCAGATAATTTTAAGAAACTATGAAAATCCAGGCTTGACCATCATAAAACGAGACCAAGACACTCAAGAATTACTACCAGGAGCGGTCTTTGAAGTAGTCTATGAAAACGGTCAGACAGTCGCAGGTTCGCCATTCACGACAGATGGACAAGGTCGGATTTTTATACCAGGGATGCTTTTCGAAGGGCAAGGCGAACGCACCCTAATAATCACAGAAATAATCCCGCCGCCAGGCTACAGCCTTTCCAGCCCAAACTGGCAGACTGTAACCATACGAGCTGGCGAGGACAACACCGTAACTTTCTACAACCGCCGCCCCTACCTAGAAATCATAAAACGAGACGCTATCACAGGCACAGCCATTCCAAACGCTGAATTTACCATAGAAAAACTCAGCCAACCAGGAGCAGGATTACTCACAGGCAACCCGTTCAGAACAGACGAAAACGGCAGAATCCGCCTACACGAACTCCCGCCAGGCATTTATCGAATCATAGAAACAAGAGCGGCAAACAATTACTGGCTAGACCCAATGGAACAAAACCGCTCATGGACGATAGAAATCCGAGCAAATGAGGATTACACGCTAATCATTGAAAACACACTACTGCCGTCCCTAATAATCACAAAAATGAACGCCCTAACTTTCCAGCCCGTGCCGCTCACGCAATTCCGAGTGGAATTTGAAATCCCAAACACTGGCAATGTCATAAATCTAGGGCATTTCCTAACTGACCAAAATGGCAGAATCGTCCTGCCTTTCGTACAACCAGGCTGGTATCGGGTAACGGAAACCCGTGCTGCCCCTGGAATGTCGCTAAATGTCAACAACAGCTACCGAATTTTTCTAGCACCTGGGCAGAACACCTATCAGCTAATCCAAGACGGCTTGATTCCCCATATTTTTGGAATTGAAGTAGATAACAGGGTGGAAATACCGCAAATCCCCGAACAAAACGAACCCCTCCCGCCCGAAATCTACGAACCCACCCCACCGCCCGAATTAAGCGGCATTTCCCCGACTTTTGACCAAGCCCAAAACATGACGGACGATGAAATTCGAGCAATGGTGGCAGGTCAAATTTCAATTTCAGACGGCAGCCAATTTCAAACGGGCGATGAGGTCTGGAACTGGCCGCTAAACTCAATTATAATCCGAAAAACCGACCTCACAACAGGGAGGCTCTTGGCAGGTGCGACCTTTGAACTTATCCACATTTCGGCAGGGGTCAGCGGTACGCTCGGCACGGTCATTGGCACGTACACCACAAACCACACGGGTACTATCGTGATTACAGGGCTTGTGCCAGGTACTTACGCCGTCCGAGAAACCCAAGCACCGCCCAATTATGTGCTTTCCCTCAACAATATGCAACACGGTTTTCTCATGCCAGACGGGCACACGATTTTGCAGCTGGAATTTTCCAACCACCCATACGGCTCGCTACTTGTAACCTTACGAGATGAGGTTACAGGACTGCCTTTGGCAAATGGCGAGTTTCGTGTACAGGATTCCAGCGGTGCTGTCGTTGGCACAGGGAACGGTATTTTCCGCACAAACGCACAGGGCGAATTTTTAGTGCCGAATTTGCCGCCAGGGAGTTTTGTCGTTACGCAGATTGTCGCACCAAATGGCTACACACTCGGCACGGCAGCTGTTCCGCAGACGATTTTTATCCCTGCAGATGGGCAAACATATTTCCTAGATTTTACGAACCGCCCATATTCGGGGCTGGTTATCCGAAAAATCGACGCTTTTGACAATACGCCGATTTCGGGTGTTCGTTTTAATGTAACCCGCATAAATGGCGAACTTATCGGCGAATTTATCACTGACCACAACGGCTTGATTGAGATTGACGGCTTGCTAGGCTGGTTTGTTGTTCGGGAAATTGAAGTGCCTCACGGCTTTGAATTTGACCCGCAAACCGTCCGAAACGTGGAAATCCGCCCACAGGCTCGGTCGATTGAAACCTTTGTTTCGGCGAGATTGGGCAGTTTAATTATCGAAGTTATTGACGAGTTCGGCGTTCCACTTGCGGGGGCAACTGTGGAAGTCCGCAACCAGAGCGGCACGTATGTGGGTACATTTATCACGGGTGCAAGCGGCGTTGTCGCTGTCCCGAATCTGCAATCGGGCTGGTACTATGTGGAGCAGCTGCAAGCCCCTCTAGGCTACACGATGATGACCCCAGGGCTAAGTGTCCGAGTTTTGCCCGAAACCGTGGCGAGGGCGAGATTTGTGAATATCCGCAATCCTGGCATCGTTATAGAAAAAGTTGGCGGGCAGGGCAATCCGTTAGCAGGAGCGGAGTTTGAAATACGCACCGTTCAGGGGACGTTAATTCAGCGTGTTACGACCAATATCGGCGGCACAGCGAGTATTTTTAACCTTTACCCAGGGGTTTATCAAATTTCGGAAAGCCGTGCACCCGCTGGGTTTGTCCTTATGGACGGCACTCAAACGGTGGATTTACAGGCAGGGCAGACGGCGACTCTCCGTTTTGTCAATGAGTTAATGCCGACAATCGTCATAGAGAAGACGGATGAAAACGGCAATCCTCTTGCGGGGGCGGTTTTTGAGGTGCGTACCATTGCGGGGACGAGAGTTGCTGAAGTTATTACGAATCAAGGTGGTATAGCGACTGTTACGGGTTTGCAGCCAGGGGCTTATGAGGTCATAGAAACTCGAGCACCTGCTGGCTTTGTTTTGGATTCGGTTTCGCAGATGGTGCAGTTACAGGCGGGGCAGACGGCAACGGTGCGGTTTGTGAATTTTCCCGCACCTAGTCTCATTATCGAAAAGGTTGACGGGGATGGGAATCCACTTGCTAATGCGGAATTTGAGGTGCGTACGCTTGACGGGGAATTGGTGGAGAGGGTTGTTACTTCACAAGGTGGAATGGCAACATTACCAAACCTTGAGCCAGGCACATACGTAGTTACCGAAACTCGAGCACCACCAGGTTTTGTTATTACCGAGCCAAGTCAAACCGTGGTAATGGCGGCAGGGCAAAGTCAAACGCTTAGGTTTGTGAATTTTCCCGCACCTAGTCTCATTATTGAAAAGGTTGACGGGGATGGGAATCCACTTGCTAATGCGGAGTTTGAGGTGCGTACGCTTGGCGGGGAATTGGTCGCACGGGTTACTACAAACATGGGTGGAATAGCGACCGTTCCCAATATTTCCCCAGGAGCGTACCAAATCATCGAAACTCGCCCACCACCTGGCTTTGCCATCACTGAACCTGCTCGAACGATTGAATTTGCGGCAGGGCAATCTCGAACGGAGCGTTTTGTCAACTATCGACTATCCACCGTTGTTATCCAAAAAGTGGACGGCGAAACCAATCTACCGCTCGAGGGCGTAGCTTTTGAAATTAGTGCATTTGACGGTGCTCGTATACAAAATTCCTTTACGGGCGGCTTTGAATTTTTAACCGACAGTGCAGGATTGATACGTTTGCCAGAACTTCTCTCGGGTACGTATGTAGCCACGGAAACTCGTCCGCTTCCAGGCTTTGCACCGATTGAGCCACATATTTTCCAAGTCGGCTACAATATGGACTACATCATAACAATCCGCAATTTCCGATTTACAGACATGGCGATTTTGAAAATAGACGGCGACACGCAACAGCCAATGGCGGGTGTTCAGTTTGAAATAGCCCACGACCTCGGAAACGGCACGGCGGGCGAACGCCTGATAAATCTCGCCACGCTAACCACCACTTGGACAACCGACAATGCGGGACGAATCGCTCTAAACGCCTTACCAAATGGGCGTTTTATCGCAATCGAAACAAGAACTCTTGACGGTTATCAGCTTGCCGAGCCGACACTTTTCACGGTGGAAACGGGCAATTCTCGTGTTATCACGATAGAAAATTTCCGAGAAACGGACATCGCAATCCTAAAAATCGATGGCGACACGCAACAGCCTTTAGCAGGAGTGCAGTTTGAAATAGCCCGAGATTTAGGCAATGGTACAGCAGGCGAACGCCTTATAAACCCCAACGACCTAACCACAACATGGACAACCGACAACGCAGGGCGGATTAACCTCAACAGCTTACCCGCAGGGCGTTACATAGCCATAGAAACCCGACCGCTTGACGGTTATCAGCTCGCCAAGCCGACTTTGTTCACGGTTGAAACGGGCGTAAATCGGGTAATCACAATAGAAAATTTCCGCCATGCCGACCTTATAATCCGAAAAATCAACTCGGTTACACGTGAGCCGATTGAGGGCGTAGTCTTTGAAATCACAAGACTCGGCGGCGATTTTATCGAGTCAACTCGAGTCCGCAACCCACAAACGGGCTTCTTTGATTTCGTAACTGACCGTAACGGCCTTATTTACCTGCCCGCCCTCTCTTACGGTTCGTATCTCTTGACGGAAACCATGCCAGCCACAGGTTTTATCGGATTATCCGAGCCGATAATGTTCCACATAACGCCGCAAACACGCCAGCAAGAGTACGTTTTAGTGGTTGAAAATACCCCTGCAAGCGGCTTGTTAATCGTGAAAACGGACGGAGCGACAGGCGAGCCGCTCGCAGGTGTGGAATTTGAGATTCGCCACGCAGATGGACGGCTTGTGCAAGGCAGCATAATCGACCAAAATCAGCCAAGCACAGCTGCAAACAGCCCACAAATGACGGCTACAGGCGGTTTCGTAACGGACGCACACGGCCGCATTTTGCTCAACCACCTCACTCCTGGGGTTTATCGTGTTACTGAGGTGCGGGCTTTACCAGGCTACCAGCTTGATCAAACCGTACACACAGTTACAGTTACGGCAGGACATCAAGCGGTTTTGGAGGTTGTCAACCATAGATTGGCGGGTCTTCGGATATTGAAAGTAGATGCCGTTACGGGTGCGCCGATTTATAACGTGGAATTTATGATTTTTGACCAAAACAACAATGTTGTCGGTGTTTTTTACACGGATAACAACGGCTTGATAGATTTGAGCGGAATTTTGCAGCCAGGGCGGTATACGATCCGAGAAACTCGCCCTGCACCAGGATATTTTTCGGATGACATTCCTCGGACGATAGAATTTACCGCTGGTCAAATCACAGAAATCCGTTGGGAAAATGTGCCGATGGCGGGGCAGTTGCAGATAACGAAGGTTTCTGCTGACGATAACCAACTTAACGGATTGCCCGCAGGAACGCCTTTGCAAGGGGCTGTTTTTGAGATTTTTGAATATCGGACTGGGAATTTGGTTGACCGCATAGAGTCCAACAATCGAGGAATCGCTGTATCACGTCCGTTGCCGTTGGGGCGTTATTTTGCAATAGAGGTTGCAACACCGCAATTTTACATGATAAATCGGGAAGAATTGCATTTTGATATAGAATTTGCCACGCAAATAATTAGGGCGACTTTCGTCAACTATTCGGCAAATATTGGCGTAAATATCGACAAAACCGCACCTCGTGAAATTATGCAGGGCAATCAGATGACTTACGAGGTTCGCAATATTCGCAACGAAAGCAGCGTATCTTTGACGGATTTCTTTTGGCGAGATATTTTGCCAACGCAAGCTGTACGTGCTCATCAGTTGGTTACAGGTACGTTTAATGCTGATATTCGTTATAATGTTCGAGGTGTTACGAATCTCGGAAATGAGTTTATTATTGCGGATAATCTGTCGAGTGCTAGGAACAATGTTATTGAGCTTGGAGCGGCACATTTGGGATTTGCACAGGGCGAGTTTTGGCGGAGTTTAGCGTACATTTTGGGCAGGTGCCAGCGAGGTTTACTATGGTTGACCATGCTCGAGTTATTGTGAATGTTTTGCCACGGTCGCATACGGTGTTGCCTAACGGAATGGTGTTTGCTAATAGGGTTGATGTTGGCGGGATGCATGGTATTGAATGGGTTATTGGTAATTCTACTGCTGGGACTACTATTTTTGGTGGGAATAATCGACTGCCACAGACTGGCTGGTAGATTTTAGAGGTTTTGTGAGGGTGGGAAAATTTTTTTCTGCCCTCGCTTGACTTTTTTGGGGGGGTGTGGTATTATCAGAACATAATAAACGAGAGAGGTGTTTTGCGTGGCAACTATGGTTTCAAAATATAAATATAATCCCACCGATTTTGCCAGTATGCCGTTTATCTGCGAGGATTTGACGGAATTTTATCATGCCCACGAGCAACACAGGTTGACTAAGACAAAAAACACTAGATTTGAGTTGGAGCGGTTAGGCAGAAATTTATTTTTTACCGTTAAACATAGGGTTGTCGAGGGGCGTTTGACTCCCATGCAGGCGGAGGAAATTTACGATTATTTGGAGGAATTGATGGATGATTGATTTCGATAAAGGTACGGAATTAGCCAACAGATACGGTGGTTCAGAGGTAAAAACCACGATTTTATACGAAAACGCCGTGTACATGATAAAATATCCCGATCCCATACGTAGCAAGCGAAACGTGCTGAGTTACATGAATAATCAGTATTCTGAGCATATCGGCTCGCAGATTTTCAACGCTTGCGGAATTGTCGCACAGGAAACGCACTTAGGCTATTTTACGGACGTTAAAGGGCAACGGAAAATTGTTGTGGCTTGCAAAGATTTTACCGAGGGCGTGGGCAGATTGCATGAGGTTTCACGTTTGGTGAATCAAACGCAGGTTGACGGTAAAAAAGGCACGACTATCGAAAGCGTCCAAGACGTGATAAAAACCCACAAATTGATAGCGAATAGGCAGGAATCATGGGAGAAATTTTGGGATATGTTCGTGATTGATGCCTTGATTGGCAACAAGGACAGGCATTTGGATAATTGGGGATTTTTGGAGATAAAAGGCGAGTTGCGTTTTGCTCCGATTTATGATTGTGGCTCATCTTTATCGGCATTGCTTGCGGACGATAAAATGGCGGAATTGCTCGAAAATCCTTCGGCACTTAAAAGCGAAGAATATAACCACGCTTCGTGCTATTCTCTGAACGGAAAACGTATGCTTTACCACGAGATTTTCAAAAATCCGCCGATACCTTTGCAAAACTCTATAAAACGCACCGTGCCGAAGATTGATTTGGGCAAAATTAGCAATATTATTGACGAAACGCCCACGCTGTCGGACGTTCGCAAGGAATACTTGAAGTCGGCTATTTCGTTACGGTATGAGCAAATTTTGTTGCCGTCTTTTAAGAAGTTGAGCAAGGAAAATGTGCGGGTTGCTACAAAGACAAAGCCAAAGAAACGCAATAATCACGATAGGTAGGAGTTACTCATATGAATAAAAACAAGAGGATATTGCATAAATTTGCAGATATAGAAACCCCAAATCGCCTAGAATTTGAGGTTTACAAGGGCAACATATGCCATTTTTTGAAAGAAATTGGCGATATAGATTTTATGTTGCTCATTTTGCAATCCAACGAAATAATCAGATTGTGGCAAGCGAAATGGTATGCAGAATCGTTGTATCTTCTCGGAATGCTTGATTATTTGAGTCGTGTGAACGATATTCCGATATGCACTAATTTTGACAGCTTGCGAACCGCAAAATTCCAACAACCAATCTATCCTATTGGCGTAATTACTGAATGTATCGCTTTTGGGACTGACGAGCCAAAAAAAGAGAGCGTAAGCAAGGCAATTCCCGAATTTTTGCGGTTTAATATTGTAGAATGTGAGGTGCGAGATGTCTGCTAAACTTATAACAAAAGAAAATTTTGACGATTACCTTAAAGATTTGGGCAAAATATACCGCAAATTAAGCGGCAAAATGCCCGCCGAGATTGTCCTAATTGGCGGAGCGGCAATTATAGCCCAGTACGGATTCAGAAATGCAACACACGATATTGACGCTATTGTAAGGGCTAGTTCGGCGATGAAAGACGCTGTTAGCCATGTGTCTGATTTGCATGATTTGCCGTCAAATTGGCTTAATTCCGATTTTAAGAATACCGTTTCTTATTCTGATAAATTGGCTGCTGTTTCTCGGCATTATCGCACTTTTGCGAACGTGCTTGATGTGCGTGTTGTGCCAGCGGAGTATCTCATAGCCATGAAATTAAAAAGCGGCAGACGATATAAATATGATTTGTCTGATGTTGCAGGTGTTTTAGCCGAACACAAGCGGCTTGGCAAACCAATTTCTCGCAAAATGATACATTCTGCATTGATTGAGTTGTACGGCGAGAATGTTACCATTCCCAAAACTTCAAAGGAATTTTTAGATGCCTTGTTTAGTAGTGCAGATTACGATATTTTTTATAGAGAAATTCAAAAAATCGAGTTGGAGTCCAAAGAAATGTTGTTGAAATTTGATGAAAATTATCCGAAAACGCTAAACAACGATAACATTGACAATGTTTTGGATAGCTTAAAGGGCAAGAAATCTGCTCCTCAATCAAAGTCTAAGAAACGCAATGGACACGATAGATAAGCGAGGTGAATATGCTTAATAATAATGGGCAATTCATAAAACGCATGAAAAAGTCAAGAGAAGAGGAAATAAATCTGACATTGACCAACGTCATCATGCACGAAGATTTCACATTTGCACTTTGTGCGTTTTTAGATGAATTTAAGCGGAGCGAGAGAAAGCAGCACATGATTGCGTTTCCGCCTGTTTTCGATGACGCAAACAAGGAAAATCTGTGCATTTTAGCGGCAATTGCCCATAAATTAGCCAACGACTACAATCTCACGATTCCGCAATGGGTCTTTGAACCGCAATACAAAATGCCCACGCCGACTTTCGCATTTAACACCACAAACGCCGAATATCAAGCGTTTTTGATTGAGGGCAATCCGCCTGAATTTGCCGATAAAAATATATTTCACGGCTCTAATGCCATAGAAAGGGTATAAACTATGAAAACTTTCAAGAAATCAGTAATTGCGTTTTTCGCACTATTGACAATATTCTCGCCAACGTGGATATTGCCAACATTAGCCGCACCGCCTCACGCTTTCGGTGCAAGCCCCACAGCACAGGCGATTCACATCGAACAACCCGTAATGGTACAATCCGCCCCAATCCACCTAGCAGACGGTACGACTCTAACCCCCACAACTACCGCAAACACAAGCGGTACAGCCGACATTTCCAATAACTACGGCATAGCCACAGGCACGAGAATCGGCACTCTAAAAGTTGAACGCATGGGTGTAACAGTCCGAATTTTCGAGGGCGAAAATCTTGCCAACATGGATAAAGGAGCAGGGCGTTTTGGGTTTTCGGGATTCAATTTCGGAAACACGGTTCTTGCGGGGCATAATAGAGGTTCAGCGGGGTATTTTGGGTTTGTGAGAAATTTGAATATCGGGGACATTATAACACTTGAATTAGGCGGAAATTCCCGCACTTACGCCGTTTCGCATGAGATTTTCATCGAAGAGACGGATTTTTCTCCGCTCATGGATTTTGGCGACAATAGGCTAACGCTTGTAACTTGCCTTGAATATGTTCGCAATCAGCGGCGGGTTGTTGTGGCTGTGGAGGTGTATTGATGGATAACAAAAATGATTATTCTCATTTGTTGGCGAGTAGTGTTAGGGTACGTCCAAGGCTTTCGGAAATGGTTAAACCCAATTTGCTCAACGATATATCTAAAACTACAAATCTTCTTAGTCAATGGGAGCAAGAAACTCTTGTAACGCAAGAAATAGCAAGAAAAAACGGTGTTTGTCTAGGAACACCAGGAATGGGCAAAGGATTTTATACAGGGAGGAATGATAAAAAATGAATGAAACATTCAACGCACATTATCTTGAAGATTATTGGCGTGAGTTTGAGGAGCAAAATGAAGAGGATTTTAGACGAGAAATAATAGAGTTTTTGTAAGATTATCAAAAATATTTAAAAAGGAGACAAAATCATGAAAAAATCAATACTAACAGCAATCGCACTATTAGCCGCAGGGATAGCCGTAAACTTTGGAATTCCATTGCATTTACAGGCAAGTAGCTTAATTGCACCAACTTCCGTGCGGACAGGGCAGTTACAACAGCCGTTAAATTCAACCATTCCGCAAGGAATTTCGCCACCTCGTAATTACCATTTTAGGACGGGACCTAATTGGTCTCACACGCTCGGACAGCCCACGCAATCCAACAACGTCAGAGTTGACGAGTCGATGCTAAACATTCGTCGAGATAGAAATGTGTCGAGTTTACCGCCCAGTTACGGCACGTTTAGCGTTATAACCGTTACGGATTCTCTGAATCGCACGTTTGATGTATGGGTCAACTGGATTGACGGTGTTCCAGTCGTTATCGAAGACCCTAACAGGATTCCAATATTTGATACGTTGCGACAGGGTGTAAATAGTGCAAATTGGCATGGAAACATGATGAATCAGACAACGCCGCAGGTTATGCCGACAATTCCTCAAGGCAACCCAAGCGGAACGAATATGGGCGGCGGTTTGGCTAGTATCACAAATACCAATCCGCAGGGCAATAATAGTGGATTTTTGCCGCCTACTAGTGTTTTGCCATAATGAAAGGAGATGAAGCATATGGAAGACATTAATCCACACAAAATTGTGCTTATCCCATGGCCAGGAAAATCCTTTAAGATAGAACTCAGACAATTAACAGTCTACGATGCACGTATTGGTATGTTAAAACATATCAATCGACATCAAAAAATCGAGAAGATGTGGACATACGACGAAGTGCAAAACTACAATAAATTGGTAGATTGCGATATTATTTATGATTGGACTGAGCAGGAACGCCTAGAACGGGAAATTTATTTAGTGGATGCTTTAATACACAACAAAGGTTGGGCATTTGGGGCATTTGACGGAGAAAAGTTGATGGGCTATATTTTGGCAAACAAACGACTTTTCGGGGATTGCAACGAGTATGTAGAATTAAGATGGTTTTATGTTTCAGAAGCCTATCGGCATCGAGGTGTCGGCAGAACACTATTTACTATGGTGGAAGAAAAAGTAGCCAAAGAATCTTTTGCGCATAAAATCTATATTCAATCTGGATTTTCAAGAGAAACTCAGCGTTTCTACACATCATTGGGCTGTGTTCCTGCTAGATGGATTAGTAAAGAGATTCTTGCGAGAGATCCACGTGAGAGGCAAATGGAGTTTAATATACGTGGTTGACAAAATCAGTAAATAGCTGCCGCTGTAACGCACATTTTCAGCAAGGCGGTCTTAAAAAACCGCCTTGCTTTATTAGGAGGAACTTATTAATGATGAAATTGGTAAAAACACCATTTGAAAAACGGTTATCCACCCTAAAAGCTCTGATAGCCAAAACAAGCCAAGAAATCTCGAAAATTGAGTCTCTCAGTCTAAACGCACTACGTGCAGACTCCTTGTTGGAATACCATTCTTACTATGTCTTCGAGACTTCACAGATTTTGATTGATATGCTGGCATACGAAAAAATCGAACTTGCCGACATTCCAATCGAGTTGCGAGCGAATGAACACATTTATACATTCCTTTCCCAAGATAAAGGTCGCATAGAACACACCACAATCACTCTGTTTGAGGATATTTTAAGCATTACCAACCGCATAAACCACCCGCTCTATTGCTATGCTTGGCAAAATCTGTTAAGATTACTAGTAGGGACAGTTGAGTGGAACAAGCGATTTTTGTACGATGATCGCAAGAATCGCTTTCGTGGAGATGTGGAGGAGAAGTATGAAAAATTTATTGCGACTATTCAAGAAAGAGCGGAAAAACAGGAACTTTTCCAGTAACGTCAATCTTTTTAACGAGCAGACATCACAACTTAACAATATCAGTTGGAGCGAAACGCCAAAAACAAGCGAGTCTTTTGTTATGCAATCCGTTGTAGATACAGGCGTTTTTGATTACAAAGATAACGAGTATTCCTTTTATGTAACCTATGAACAGACGCTCGACCGTAACCTTAGAATGATATATTGCTGGTTTAGGGTGTTTGTTTCGCACGAAAACGATCGCAAAGAAATAGGCTGTCTCAAAGGAGCGTTCTTTGACAATGCTTTTCAAGAGACTGAATGGCAGAAAAAGGGACTTTTGGAACTTATTGAAATCGAAAGTGACTTCCAAAATTTGGGATTAGGTTCGCATTTGCTGAAAATATACTTGAACTATGTGATAAATTTGGGAGCAAAAACTGTAACCGCCAAAAAGGCACGGTATAGTGAGCAATTAGTGCGATTTTATAGACGTTTTGGCTTTGAAATTAACGGTAGGGACATAAAATTGGATTTAGCGAAATATCAAAAAATTTTTTGTTGACTTTTTTGTAAAGTCCGATTACAATATAATAAAGGAAGTTGCTCACGGCGTTTGCACGAGGGCGAACGGTATAAAAATGGAGAATAAAGAGGATAGGCGGAAGAAACTGGTAACGCATGATGCAATATTAGATATGTTGAGGTGCGACCCACCCGAAACGGTCAAACTTGTAAATGACCTTTTGGGCACGAATTACGACCCAGTAACCGCAATCGTTAGCTTCGATGCCAACGATTTAAAGGATTTGCTCAACACGGACGGCGAAGTTACGGGCAACATGGAGACCGATTTGCGACGGGATTTGCCGCTTAGCATTAACGGCGACAAATTCTTGTTCGAGGCACAGACAACGCACGATGAAATCATGTTGCTACGATTAGTTAAATATGAGTTGCACGGCGTGTTGCAGGATTTGGCGAACAAGAACATGGTCAATCAACACGAAGTAACAATTCCTTTGCCACAAGCAATTTTGATTCAGATTGATAAAAGCGACCAAATACCTAATGAATACGTGGTAAAATACGTATTGGGTAAGGAAGAATTGGTGCAAAAAATCCCTGTAATTAAGCTATGGGAAGAAACTGTGCAGACGTTATCCAAAGACGGGAAAGCCCTATTATTGCCTTTTTTGCTGAATAAATTTAAGCATGGATTTGCTAAAAATCCATCAGACGGACAGTTGGGCATGGAATTTGTCGAAGAGATAAAGAATATTGACAGTGTCATAGAGCGACTTTTGGCAGATAGGAAAATTTCCCAAAAAATAGTAATCGGAACAGATTTAGCCCTAAAAGCCATGATAATGGGACTAAAAAACGAGTATATCGCACAGGATAATCCTGTTAGAGAGGAAATTGAAAAGATGTTAAACGTGTCCAGAGAACCATATGTGAGTGCTTGGGATCAGGCGGTTGAACAGGGGAGAGAATCTTTAAAACCCACTATTGCTAACTTTAAGAAAAACATCCAAACCTTGCAAAGCAACAATCAAACCTTGCAAAGCAAGCTACAAACCGAGCAACAAGCAAGGCAAAAGGAGCAACAGGCAAGGCTAGAGTTGGAAAAGCAACTAAAAGACCTACAAGCCCAACTAGCCAAAGCCCAAAAGAAGAAGAGTCGAGGGCAGGATAGGTAAATGGCGAACAAAGCAATCGGAACGGACGGCAAAGTCCATCACGCAAACAACTTTAACGACAGCCACAAGGGGCAACTACTGCCCCTTGTGGCTCTTTAAGGAGGAAACATGAAATTAAAAATAATAACAAGCATTTTTCTCGTGATTGTTGGGATTGTTTTGCTATCGTGGTTGATTAACCTGCTATCCTTGCTAAGCGGTCTACTTTTCGGAGAAGTCGCAAACGGTTGGGCTATAATAACAACGGCAATATTCGGCGGTTCAATCTCCGCATTAGCCGTATATATAGCCTTTATGCAGGCAAACAAACTGCACCTAGATACAAAACTTCACATAGTAAAAGAAAAACGCCACGAACGCAAAATTGCTGAATTAGAGCAGATAAAAACGTATATCGGCGACCTAATTACAACCTCTTTGCATTTGCACGTAATTGATAAATTATCGAATATTCCAACATCAAAATCCGATTTAGTTATACGCAAGCAAAATATGCTGAAATTACACACTTTTCTCGAAGATAATTTTAACAGAATATTTGCGAGTGAATTATTTTTTAACCATGTGGCAGACGTGCCGATGGATTGCTTAGAAAGGCTATTTTACGGCAAACGCAAGGCTCTTTCTGATACGTATAGAGGATTATATCGAATTTTGCACGATTACTTGAATTTCATACTAAATAATTGCGAAACACTGTACAACGTCAATGATTGTTGGATTTGGGAATTAACGGAACGCATTTCCGAAACACCCACAAATACGGAATTTGACGAAAATGAACCTTGGACATTGATAAACGGCGTTAAAACTAACATAAACTTGACTAGTACGGGTATTCCTGTTGCAGATACAGTTTTGCAAAGAACAAATTTGTTAAATCTTTTGAATGAACAAATCACACAGGCAAGCCAAAAAGAACAATCGTTCATGGACGAAATTCAAGATTTGGTTTTAGATATACGTGTAAAATTAGTGGAATTTGTGGCAGTAGCAACCGACCTCGAAAACGCTATTTTGGCGGATAAAATTGTTTTAATCAACGACATTTCACTCGAAAAACAGATTGAGATATACTCAAAAGAAAGAGATTTAACAAAAATTTAATATTCCCCATTGACTTTTGAAATTGACCATGATATAATATCTGTATTGAGTTGACAGCAAATCAAGGATTAAAAAATCTCAAAAACAGGAGGAAACTATGCTAAAAATAGCAAAAATACTAAATTTTGTGATATTATTCACACTATTGTTGGGCGTTTCAGTGCAAGCGGCGAGCCGTGAGGTGCAAACTAGCGGCGGCAACCGAAATGTATCGTATATCGAGGTCGATTTGAACCAAAATTACAATATTTACGCATTTTCAGCCCAAACACTGCTCGGCAGACAGACGGCAACTTTGCCCGAATTTGCGGCGGCTTTGGCGGATATGGCTGGGGACGATTTAATTATTTTCCCAGTCAATTATTTGCGGTCAACAGGGGATAACTCCGTGGTTGGAGCGTTGCTGTCGCAGGGTGCGTTGGACGATGGCGGCGAGGATTGGTTTCATTGGGCGGCGACGTTCGACTGGCAGAACCAATTTAGCCTAAATGAGGGCGGTTTGTCCACGTGGAGCATTCCTTCGGATTTGCAATCGGCATTTGAGGCGTATCCGTTCCTTGTGCAGAATGGCGCAAGATTCAACGTACAGCCCACACCTGCTATGGATTCGGCGTTTTTGAACGCACGAGCGTTTCGGGCGTTCATGGGTCAACGTGCGGACGGTATATTTGTCGTGGGCAACGTGCCGAACACGAATATTGCTCAATTACAGGATATTGCGCAGGCGTTTGGGTTGACTAATGCGGTAAATATTGACGGCGGTGCGTCCGTGGGCTTGTGGCGGAACGGAACGCTGTTAAATACGCCAGGACGGCAACTTGCGTCCGTGGCGGTTATCACGAACAATCGCACGTCCGTGCCGAGTGCTGTTTCGGTGCAATTTAACGGGCAACCGCTTAGCGTTTCGCCTGTGGTGGCGAATGACGTTTGGTTTGTGCCGATTTCGATAACGCAGTTGTGGGATATGCGAGCCGCATCCGCCCGCAACGCCAATACTGGCGAGATTTTCGTTGTCAATCCCTCACAGCAGAGTTTTATGACGTTTCGAGAGGGAGTTGCGACGTTCCAAATTGGAGTTGGCGGGGCGGCACAGCCTTTGCCAGCCGCTCCATTTATGCGAGGTGGGGAATTATTCGTTCCTTTGACCTCGCTTGCGAATCAGTTTGGATTCGATGTTGGTTTTGGCGAGGACGTTATTTCTATAACTAATCGCTAGATAAAAATATTTGATTTGTGTCAATTCTTTTGAAAATTAGTATTTCGCCCTCTGCCATTGTAACTGCGGAGGGCGAAAAAATATTTTTTGGAGTAGAAAGGAGAAAACTATGACGATGCAAGAATACCGCACAAAACTATTGCAAGATACATTTGAAAAGCGAGCCGAATTTACACCAAATTCGCAAACACAGCAAGAATGTGAAATCTGTGATGAACCGATAATTTTTGCACTAGCCACAAAAAACGGCGAAAATTTTTCGGTTGGATTGACCACAATTCTCAAATGTTTGAAAACAGCGGAGAACGAATTTCACATTCCGCCTATTGACAGCGAATTTTGGTTAGCAATCAGAAACGATTACAAATTGGATTTGAGGTAAAAAATGCGTTATTGTAAGCTAAGAGCAGAAGAGGGAAATAAAATTGTTCCGATAATAAAGGAAAAATTCGAGAGTGCAACAGGCGTGAAAAAGCCGTATTATCAAGGCGAAAAGAAACAGGCATATGCAATATGCACATACTGCGAGAATCCAGTAGTTATCGTAGGATTTTATAGCAAGCACGGCAAATACACTCCTCATCAACGGCACACAAAGGCGGTGTTACAAAATATGCCAAAATACAGCCAATCCGCCTATGATTTGTGCATTTACGCCAAGCCTCAAAAATATAAAAAGGAAGACCGAAAGCCCCTGTCTGCCGACAGGCAGGCAAAAGTAAGGATTATTTATCCAAGGAAATAAGGCAGCGTTTGCTCGATAATTTTGATAAAGTGGTGTATTTTTTGGAAAGGGAAACAGGACTGATTTTTGGGGATAATACGTTGAAAAATATGTTGAGTGATTATCTCGCTATGGACGGCACAAATTATATTGGGGCTACATTAGACAATTATGCTTGGACTTTCCTGTATTTATCGCTTAACAAAACGCTTTACGGACATTTAGTCAAAAGCGATAGTTGGATTCATAAAATTCTCAAAAAATACTGCAAAAACATATATTTTAAGCCGCAATCTAGCAAATCGGTTAAATTGTTGACTACTAAATATACGCAGGTCGAATATGCTTTTTTGGGGCATTCAACCATTCCTAAAAACGGTTCTGCAACCGAAAGATTGAAATTTGTATTATGGCAGGATGATGTCGAAATTTACAGCGAAGATATTTTGATAGATACTGAGTATTTTTTCAACATAGTTAATTTTGAGACTTGGAGAATTGAACCAAGAGGACAGCGTCATTTGGATATTGCGGATTCGTTTCGCTGAAAACTGTAACAAAAATGTCATATTTTTTACTTGACTTTTTGGAAATCGTGTGATACAATATAAATATCCTGTTGCGTGTGTAATCAATCACTTGATATACAGATAGAAAGGAGGGCGATTCATGACCGCAAAACAGCTAAAACAAAGAATGCTACAAGACGCATTCAACGAACGTTTGACAATTTCAACAGACGGCTTGACAGTAATCGAACAGGCTTGTGGCGAATGTCAATAAAATCTTGTTTTTGCTTTGCAAACGGGCGAGCAGACTGTATCAATCGGGCTTTCAACAATTTTGCAACTGCTAAAAATAGCCGAAAAAGAGGGTTATATTCCCGAAATATTTAACAATAACAGCCACGGACAAAAAACATGGGATTGGTGGTTCGAAATAAAAAATTTATATCCAACGATAGATATGTTGTAAAAAAACTATGGCTTTTTGGGGGAAAAAACTTGCGATATTGCTTAATTAAAACGCCAATGGGGCTTGAAAAAGAAATTCCCATAATAAAAAACGTGTTTGAAGAGGCGACTGGCAGACAACCACCTCAATATTTGGCTGTCAATAATAAAATCCAAGCCTATGCAAAACGCCCTGCTTGTTTGAATCCAGTACAAATCATAGGTTTTTATACCCGCCTGCCGGACGGGCAGGGAAAAAACGCCACGCAAAAATCTTATGCAAAACATTGTGGGCGAAATATTCCAACGCTCGCCAATCACAATCAAGCGACCTACGAAAGCTGTCCATATCGCATAAAAAAGACGTATAATAGAGAAGATAAACGAAAAAGCGGAGATGTCCGTAGCGAAACCATTAAACAGATGTTTTTGCTTAATTTTGACAAAATAGCCCATTTAATCAAGAAAATAATGGGAATAAATTATAGCGAAAACTTATTAGGTTCGATGTTGGAAGAATATATAAAATGGGATGCGTGGGATTGCGTAGGTGCGACTGTCGAAAATATACCGTGTTTCTTTTTGTATATGACAGACAGTCAGCAACTTTTTGGGCAACACATTAAAAAAGACAGCTTTTTGTATAGTGAACTTAAAAAGAAAGAGTATGGAACATTATTTGCTGGTTCGGATTCAAAAACGGTGCAGATAGCGGGTTTTAAGAATCGCCCAAGGGCAAGGTTGAAACATCATTTTACTGGCCACAAGAGCGAACCCCAAAATGGCGAAATCGTGGAATCATGTGAGGTTGTTTTTAAAATTTATGATTATCACAAAAATACCGAACAAGAAATTTTGCGTAAAAAAATTATATTTGACCACGACTATTTTTTCAATTTGTTGCATTTAGATAGTTGGAAAACCGACCACAGGTTGTTAAACATGGCAAAATCGGCTTTTTTGAAATTGGGGAGAAAAATTTGACATTTTGATTTCAATATGATACAATAATTATAGTAAGAAATGGCAACACTTGTCGCATCCTATTATGAGGGCGTGGATTGAAATGAATTATTAACAACAAAATTTTTTCAAAAAAATTTGACTTTTTGATTTTAGTGTGGTATAATGATTATAGAGTAAGAAATGGTAACACTTGTCGCACCTCATTATGTGGGGCGTAGACTGAAATATCTGCAAGTGGCAACGCTTGCTCGACTGCTACCAACAGGTAAGTATAAATAAGTGTTGGAGGTTTCGCAAGAAATCGCTGTCCGCAGCTGGGCAGTATAAACAATAGCTGTGAAGTGAGTTCTGCTAACGATGGTGTCAGAACTATAAAATAAAGAAACATCGCTAGAACGTCGAACTGCTATCGGCAATGCAGTATAAAAAGCCGAAAACTCAATGCTATCGGCAGGCTACTCTAAATGTGCCGTTTGACAAGTCGAACCGCTACCGGCTGGGCGGTATATAAATGCACCGATTGAGCGTTGGGTTTCTTGTTTATACAAGAAACCCTTTGCATATTTTAGGAGTGGTTAAATGAGTGTCAAACGAGGTTATTTATATATTTTGGATAATGATTTCTATATCAAAGCTAACGACCCTAAACTACCCAAAGCTTTCAAAGGCGATGTTAGACCAGTATATGTCATTAAAAAAGATGATACTACTGGTTTATATTGGGTTGCCCCATGCACTAAACAGTGGAACAAATATCAAAATATGATACTTGACAGACAAAGCAAAAATAAATCTGTTTCAGGCATCCAACCGCTAAAAACTTTTGGTATTAAATCTGTATTTTTGTTACAAGATATGTTTCCTGTATCCGAAGACTACATAACTACTCCGTACACCATAAGAAAACAACACGTTAATGTAACAAATCCAAATAAGGTGTCTGAATTTGAGAAAATAGGCAACGACCTTGAAAAAGATTTCAGAAAGTATAAAAAACCTGTAACTTATCGCCCTGATGCCATACGTATCGAAAAATTCATGCTCGCTGAGCAAGCCGACATAACCCTCCACGCCACCTACACTACCGAATCCGCCAAGCACCCAAACCACGCACTCTTCCTGCAACAAGGCAACGACTACATTATAATAGGCAACCAAGCCACCGCCGCCGCAAAACTCCTCAACCTACCCACAACCCCTATAATCACAGGCATAAAAACCACCGACACACAAGAAACCCTGCGCATTCCGCAAGCCGATTTAGCAGACGTTATCGCCGTCATAACCTCTGCGAATCAATCCGTGGCTGTAAGTCGCACAGACGGTACAACTGATTTGTACCCAAATATATCTAAATTAAAAGGAGAGATTAAAATGAATGAAAACGAGCAAAATATAAACAATGTTGAAGTTACAGACTATGACGATAGCCAAATGCCGCCTACATTTGACGACCCTGCATTTTATGACAATTTGGCTAGTAGTCAACCCAATGACGATGAGCAATCAGAGTCAGTTGCCGACAACGCACAGCCAGCCAATACGACTCCACGAATCACACCATTGCAGTCTGTAATACCAAATAACGTATATACGTATAATGCAGGAAAACTTGAAACGGAGTTTGGGATTACGAAACCTCTAAGAGACCAGTTGATAAAAGAGGGGCTATTGTCCCAATCTAAGGATAAAGTTGGTATTCGTGGAAAGCATTGGGTTGGTAAAGAAGTAACTGACCTTGTGAAAACGGCAAGATTTAAGGAGTTAAAAGCGGCGTTTGACGACCAACAACAGGAGAAAAATTCTCAATCACAACAACAAGCCAATACAGAGCCTACTACTCAATCAACCGCCAACCTAAATCCACAACAAATCCTTGCAGGTGCAATGCTCGATGCCGCTCGTGAAAACAAGCAAGACCTTGATACGATAAAAGGTAATATAATCCCTCTCATGCAGGAGGAAATAGCCGCCCACACCACCATAATTGCCACAATGCAAGAACAAATGGCTTTCATGCAAGAGCAAATCGCCGAAAAGCAAGCCATA
Source organism: Turicibacter sp. (assembly GCA_009778175.1). GTDB lineage: Bacteria > Bacillota > Clostridia > Lachnospirales > WQUN01 > WRKH01. The sequence continues at coordinate 6,042 of WRKH01000319.1, read as the reverse complement.
CAAGCAAAAGGCGGCTTGCGGAAAGAGGAGAACGAACTAGCCACCGACCTAATCAATTCCAACAAAGAAGCCCTAGAAGACCGCCAAGCCTACGTCGGTCGCAAAAGAGGTTTCATAGAAAAATTAAAAACCATTGCTCACAATGCAAAAGTGCTTGGAGCGGACAAACTCAACACATTTTTCGACACAAAGGGAGCGTATCAGTCAGAAATAGCCGCTGATAAAGCCGCAATCGAGAAAAGCCAAGCTAAAATCGACAAATATACCAATATAGCCAAATTCTATCACAAAATTGGCGAAGACGTGCAGAATTTCGGCAGGGCGTTGGTCGGCAAAGACGCTGTTTACAAGGAAAACGAACTTGGTTGGATTGCAAAAGGGCTAATAGGTGGGCATGAAGAGAACATCAAAATTTGCGAAAAAGAGATTGCTCATTGTGAGGAGAAAATCGCCAAAATCGATGCAATCGCATACGAGGCGGAGACAATCCGAGACGATAGACAGCAAGCCAAGCAGTCCGAGCAGTCTCTCAACAATCACGCTGAACCGTCAGATTTGTTGCCCAACAATCCAAACAATCCCGATAAATCCGCCGAACAGTCGGATTTTTTTAATTCACAAATACCTAGCAATGAGCCTGTACAGACCACCGCCGAGCAACCGCAACCATTTCCGTCCGTACAGGAGCAGATTACCACATTTGAAGACCTCAAACAGCAAATACAAGTCCTGCGAACGGAAATGCAAACTACGAAAGAGGACTTTTCAACTCAACTCGCCGAAAAAGATAAGATAATCGCCACAAAAGACACCCAAATCGAGTCTCTAAACGAGGAAAAATTCGGCTTGCAGAACACAATAGCAAATTTAAAAGCGGAATTAGCAGAGTTAAAACCGCCCGAAATCACGCATGAAAAATCGGATTATTCACAGCTAACCAATCTTGAAGATTTTGGTATAGGCGGCTTGGAAACCAAAATCTCTTTCTCAAAAATAGAAATTCCCAGCTTAGTCGCGCAGTTGAATAATGAGCCAATCCTCATAAAAGGAACTATAACAAGCACATTCGAGAATCTGCCAAAACCCGAAGTCGTGCCGTTTGTGTTATATAGCAACCCAAAAAGGTTCAACGAGGATTTTCAATTAGCTTTGGCGGACGACACAAAAAAACCAGTCGAAACCTTTTTCTCCTCTGATTTATATAACGAGAAAACGACACCTGCCATTGCGGATTTTGTCAGACAAACAGTTAAACTTGCACTAGAACGGACGGAACGTGATAAAACCGCACAGCAGGAAAAACCCGCACAGCAAACCGAGCCGCCAAAAACCCACACAATCGCCCAACAGCAAGCGGCGGCTCGCAAGGAAAACCCCAAAAAGCCCAACTCACACTCAAAATAGATTATTTAATTTTTGAAAGGAGAAATCTATGAATTTTGCAAAATACAAGCGTATGTTGGACATCATGGCGAATTTCGCACAACACACGACAAAAAACGTCTGGGAAATTTTCTTATGGCAAGAACACGCATTAAACCAAGGTCGGCAGGACGGCGAATATATACAGCCGACCGTTTTAAAAACTTTTGACGATTGGAAATCTTACAGCACCGAAAAGAACCGAGTGTCCATAAATAAAGGTGCAGAAAGCATTTTACTATCGTTCGAGGAAACCAAGGGGAAATTCTTTGACGTTAGTCAGACAAATTATTACCAAAATCCCTCTAACAAATCGCTTGCACCAAGCAAATTTCAGACGGATAACAGCATTACAACGGCTTTTTGGCACAGAAAACATTTGCTGAACTCGGACAGAACAAAACTCCTGTCCGAGTTTTGGCGGAATATTATCAATCTCCGAGAAATACACAAATTACCTGCCAAAAATCCCGCCGAAAGTCTAACAAACGCCTCTTTACGCTATTTGATGTTCAATTATTTCGGTACGGCTTGGGGCGATAGAGTGGATTTAGAAACGCCATATAACGATTTTCACGAAGATTTGGTAAAACTCACGGAGTTGAACGAAGATAGTGTGAAAAATGTCGTTTTTGACGGCTTGCATCAAATTTTATTGGATAAAATAGCCGAAATCGAGAACAAATCCAAAACGGCTAATCTGCAAGGGAGTTCATTCTTTATGAAAAAATTCTTTTACGATTTTCAGCTGGATACAAGGGTAATCGGCGTAGAGACAGATGGAAAAATCGTTGAGATTCTGCCGTATAAATTTTTCCCCACCGATAAAAATGACGAGTTTTTGCGATATTTACAGGAAGATTGCCATTTGCCGCTCGCCAATCAGCACACAATAATCAAAAATTTACGCAAAAATAATATCGTCAAAGAATACGCTGTAATCGGCAAAAAATACATACCAAGTAGCAAATACAGGGATAAAGAATGGAATCACACGCTTTCGCCCGAATATCACGAGTTGAAATTCATAAAACAGTATAGTAGCAAACCCAAGCCGAAAGCCCTCAAATCTGCACAGAAAGGAGAATTTGTCATGGAAACGACACCACCGATGGAGCAAACCGCTCCGCCGCCAGTGCCGCCAAAAACAGAGCCAGTTGCCGTGAAACCCCAAAAATTCGCTCCACTCAAGCCGTCCACTTCGCTGAAACAGGGCGAAATCGACATAGATTACGCATTGGATGCACTTGACGAGTTGATTAAAGAAAGTTCTTGATGATAAACCGAAAAATATAAATTATAACGTGGCAAGGCACGAACCACCCCTCGTGCCTTTTTCACTTAAAAACAGGAGGATTAGACATGAAAATAACACAAGAAAACTGGCAAGAATTTATCAGCACCACAGCCAACCACCTATACAGAATCGATAACGAAAGCACCAAACAACAGATTTTTGAATCTACGAAGACCCTAAAAATCACAAATCCAACAGTAGCGACCTTAGACCAATGGCAAAAACTTGGATATGATGTACCGAATACACTTACCCCAGTAGGATTTTTGGTAGATAGGCGGCTGTACGATATCTCGCAAACCGTCCCCACCGAGAACGCTCGCCCTATTCCGAACAGATTTGAAAATTTTACGAAAGAAACGGCGGACGAGATTTTGGGCGGAATAATTACGCCAAAACGCCCATTTAACGGCGAAACGGCAACGCAAATCCAAGCTATTTACGAGTTAATAGAATCCGAGTTTACAACAGCCGAGAAGACCGATATAACGCTTGCCGCCAAGCATAGTGCCTATTTATCAGTAGTAAAGCGGCTGTACCCCAACGAGCCATTACCCCATACCGTTGAAATTTTGGAATACAATGTTCCAAGTATTTACGAGCGTGGCGAGCAAGACAGCTTGCATAATATGACCCTTTCCGCTATTAAAAATGTCTTTGGTAAGATTGAGGTCGCCACAAAGGAATTTTCGGAGAGAGCAGAAGAGACGAAAGAACGACAAGAAATAGATACCGAGCCGCAAGAAGAGCAACCCAACCCCTACCATCAACGCCGTGAACAAGCCATTACGGACGTTGCCCCACACGTTCCGCCTAATACAAACATTGTGCTGTACAAATTTGGACTTTTCCACGAAGCCGATTATGAGGCATATGAAAAACACGCCGATTTGCTGGCGGAACATTTGGGTTTTGGCGTTGTACCGATAACAAATTCAGCAATATCAAGGTTTGTGGGCTTTCCTGCTGTTAGTCTTGACAATGTTGTTGAACAGCTAAAAAGTAAGGGGTTGAATATTGTCGTTGCGGAGTCGACGAATCCAATCGAACTGGGGCAGGGGAATTATGCGATTTCTCAAATTATAAATGCGGATGAGCAAGAAATGGCAGAGGAGAACATTGCAGAGGAAGACCTCTCTGCACAAGCCAAAACGGAATTTCCTCAATATTTTCAAGGCGAACGTATGAATAGCCAAGAAGAATACAATCAAGCATTAGAGAGGGAGTTTGGCAGCGTTGAAGATTACGAGATTGAAGAAGAAACCGTTACCAGGCAATCGAAACCTTCGCAAGCCCCTCAAATCGATTGGGAAACTTTTGTAGCCGAAACTAAATCCAACACAGCCGATTACACAAAGCCTTTTGTTGTGATAGAATCAAGCGAAAGCCCCGATTTTAACGAATTTGAGCGGCTATCTTTGGACGAGGCAGACAATAAATTTAAGCAAGTCGAAAGCAAACGCCGTGCAGAACAGCGTGGTGGCTACGATAAAACGCGCGGCTTAATTTTTTTCAAAGATGACCCCACAGATACTGAATTGTCTACCTACTATTTTAGATATGACATAGGAGATTACAACGCTGAGCAATCTGGGCTTTATAATCATATCAACAATTTTTGGACTAATGTTCAAGAGCGTTTGCGAAATGGCGAGTATGCACTTGGTGCCACGCAAGAAGAAATTGACGATACTTTTCGTATGCTGAACACATTTCAATCCGAAAACGAGGTAACACAACAAGAATATGTTGCAGACACAGCGGAATTGGAACAACCTCGCAAATTGCAAGTAGGCGACATGATATATCCCGAGCTTGACGATCCAAATCCCTACATTTTAACAAATTTAGTAGATAACAAAATAATGCTGGAAAGAGAGCCTACGCCGAACGAGCAGGATATTGAAATGTTCGCTAGGAGTTCTGAATTTACAATTACAGTCGAAAAATTTTCGGACTTAATGCAAGCCGACCCACGCAACTCACATTTATTTTCGCCTGTCCGCCAGGGCGGACAAAAAAACTTGACAAAAGAAGATTTTTCTGATAGGATAGAATTGGGAGATTTAGAACCCAAAATATCAGAGGAAAATGTAGGAGGATTAAAAAATGGCGAAAAATCAACAAATGACGTGGTCGGAGCAGCACAAAGCGATGAGCGAGTCGGAACGCCTAGCGGTGGGAATGAAAATATCAACAGCGATGGCGGAAGTGTGGGAGAGGACGGACGAGGAGACGAAATACCGGCTGAACTTCCTACCGACAGCGAGCGAGACGGCGGCGACAGCTTACAAGAATCTTCACAATCAGTACAGCCAAGTATTGGCGGAGATGCAAATATTTCTTCCAACAGAGCAGTTGGAACAATTGGCGGAGGAATTTCTCAAAACGAAATACAGCGAGATAATCCAAATATCACGGACACGCCGACAAGTCCAACAACCGCCGAATCAACCGAGCATGGCGGAAATGCTACAACAAGCCGCCGAGCAGACAGCCCAACAGCGGACGGAGCAGGAACTCCAACAAGCGGAACAAATACGGAACTCCCAAGCCAAGGAAGAGGAGAAGTGGCAGACAAGCCTAACCGAAATGATAGCCAAGGAGAGTCAGCTGAAAACGGCTCAAAAACCCAAAATATCGGCATTGAAAGCGGAATTGACGGAATGGCAAGAAACAACAGCCCTATCGAGGCTGAACGAGATAATCTTCACGCTAACGAACGAGGAAGTGGCGGAAACGCCGCAAACTCTAATCTCGGAGATGTTCCAAACGCCAATCAAGGAATTTTGGGAGAAAATGGCGAAAATGACCACGGCGGAATTGGCAACCTATCAACAACAGCAGGAGAAAGTCGAAACGCAACAAGCCCACCAAACAGCGACAGCCGAGGAGCAGATATTCAACAAGATGACGGAAACGGCAAAAAAACAGGGAACGTGGAATCCGAAAGACAAGGGCAAAATCAGCATGATGCAAGCACAAGCCCGAGAAATAGCGATGTCCCAATTAACGAACTAGCCACAAAGGAACAGCCTATTGAGGAAACTCCCTCAACTAGGCTTTTTCTTTCCGATTTTTCCGAAAACCCAAACGCCGTCCGTGAATGTGAGCAGGAATTAGTCGCTGTAATGAACGCACAGTCGGATTCCAGACACGCCGATTTTAGCGGATTGTCCGCCCTAATTGATAAATACGGCTTAGAAGTGCCACTACATTTAACTTCTAAGAGCCTGTATTCAACTAAATTTTCTTCAAAAGAGTATGCAAATTAGAGATAATAGACATATTTTCGGAAGAATTAACGGTAAGTTCATAATCCT
>WRKH01000318.1 GCA_009778175.1 Turicibacter sp. | reverse complement strand
TGAGGTTTTGGCAAAATTTTTAGCTATTATGTTTTAACTTTCGCCATTTTATATCACTAAAATTTTTTTGTAACCTATGTTTGACACTTCTACACTACGAGAAAATCCGTCTATGACCGTTGTCGAGATAGAAAAACGAATTTTTCAACCCAACAAATACGGTACAATCAAGGAAAATTTACAAAACAACGCATCCGATATGCTAGAAATGGACACGGTGGCGAAATCCAAGCGAATTTTCGAGGTTGAGGACGCAATTTTGCGAGTACAGACGGCTCGAGTCCAAAACGAAAAAATTTATACAAAATGCAACATGAACAGGCGGAAAAAGCCAAAAATATGCAGGATATTAAGATTATTTTAGAGAAGAGGTAGAATTATGGAATTACGTAGACAATACGACTATTTTGACACAATAGACGGCACACAAGGGTTGATTTATACGATTGGCGAAAATGGACGGCGGACGGAACGTGGCGAGATTGTTACCATGTCATTGAGCGTATCTAGGTCTGTGGAAACGATTAACAGTCTAGGGCAGGACACAGCAGGGAAAAAACCAGGATTGCCCGAATTTACCGCCAGCATAACGTATCGGATAGGTCAAGATCAAAGTCAGTGGGCGAGGTTGATAATCAGCCCACCAAGAGGGCAACAACGCCGCCGCCGTGTGGAACGGTTTCAGATTGTGGCGTTTATGCACGATAGGGAAGTCCCTCATGCACAAACACAGAAAGTCATTTGCAATAAATGTTGGGTTTCTGACGGCACGATCCCACTTGGCGAGGTGGACACGAGGGTGCTGACAGGCACGGCGACCATACAGATGGAATCGGTTGATTTTATGGAATGGTTTGCTCCGCTTGAAAATGGAATTACCGTTCCTGCACCGCAACCGCTGATTTTGGGATAGGTTTGACATATGATAAATTTCGCAAATTTGATTGCCACTTTGAATCCTTGGCTGGCTTGCATTTTGTAGAGGTATAGCGAACAGGCGAACGCTCTCGCTGCTTTATTGCTCCGAGAAAAAATGATAGCCCTGATGACCTGACCAACCTCACACAGCCAATCCACCAAACTACTGAAATTTACACATTCCTAGATACTGGCATAGAAAACGGCGATTTTGTCATAGCCCAAAAAGAGAACGAAAATAGGCGAGTTTTTGGCGAATGGCGGAGCATTGTCGGCGAGCCAATCGCTTACAAATCGCATAAGGTCGTGAATATGCAGGTTCAAACGTTGTAGGAGGGGAAAAAATGACATTAACAGATTTCGCAAAACAGCTAGAACATATGTCCGAAAATTTGGATGGCTTGACGGAGAAATTCACGGAAAAAGTAGGTGGGCGATTTATTGAGTACGCAAAACCTCGAACGCCTGTCGCTACATGGCTTTCTAAGCGGTCATGGGTGGTTGAAAATAATTCCAAATCGGTAAAGATAAAAAACGTGGCAGAACATTCAGATGGCAATCAATACGCAAGTTATTGGAATTTTGGTGCACGCTTTCAACAAGGCACACACACGCTCGAAAAGGCGGCAAATCTGACTTTACAGGATTTCCCTGAAATTTTCCAAAAGGAGATTATTTTACCATGGCTGAAAACGTAAAAACACCGCAGCCCAACTTTGGGCAGGAAATGTTATCGTATGACATAAAGTCGGCTGTATCAATCGAATTACGAAAGTTATTTGTGGGCATGGACGGCAAGCCGATTACAGTTTATACGGAAAATCTGCCGACAAAGGACGTAAAATTCCCAAATTTCCATATACTCGGCTTGCAAACGACACGGCAAGAGGATAGCCGTTTACATGGACGAGACCGCTTTGATGTGTGGGATTATTTTATGACGGTAAAATATCGGACGGAGCGAGGGCGGAAAAATCCCGAAAATATGCTATTTGCGGACTTTGATGAGGTGGGGTTTGCACTCTTGCGAGATTTTACTCATGTGCGGCTAGGGAATGCACGGCATCGGTTACTGAATACATACACAGAGACCGAGCCTGAAAGCGACATGGGTCTTATGGTTTTGGGATTTTATTTTAACGTGGAAGTGCCTGTTGTTGTACCTAGATTGCGAAATCCCTTACAAGAACGTCTACATTACAAAACCCAAACAAAACAGGGCAACGAACGCCACGCATTTACTCAAAATCCAATGATAATCGCAAGTCTAACTAATCAACACAGCACGCGGATAAGTAACTACTCTAATCAAGAGCCATGTTCGTGATGTCAAAAATCAAGAGCCATGTCCGTGATGTCAAAAAATTTGTATGTGAAACGTTATGCAAAACGCTAGACAAAATGATTGAGTTTGCAACATTTGCTATTGGGTTTGTTGCGATTATAACTTTTTTACTCGAAAGATTGACTGGTATTTTTTAATGAAGCGTTTAGTCGAGGTTTTGGAACGGTATATTTATCAGGAAATGAACGTGTGTCAATATGTCGAAAAGAATTTTTAACGAATGTCCATAGGCAAGAGCGGCGACCATAGCAGAGTCGCCGCTCCATGAAAAACAGAAAAATTCAAAATTTTGGTATCGAAATTAGGGGGATAACACGGAAATGTGCCGCACAAAAACTAGCGGAATTATATCGAAAGCGGTCGGACTTACACCTTGAGGATATTACACTAGTGTAACAGTTGCACGATTTTTATTGTTAAAAATCCGACATAAAACGAGCCACCGCCATAACAGATTCCGCAATAGTGTTCTTCGGCGGCAGAATGTTTATTATAGCAAGAACATGGCAAAATGTCAATTTATCACATGGACGGAGAATAATCTAAGAAAAGGACGTGATATTAAATGTATAGTACAATATATTACATAGTGGGCGGCATTGTCGCTCTGCTTGCTGTAATTGGCAGTATAGGCAGCATAGTATCAATGCTAACTCGCAAAATGGACAAAGTAAAGCACCTATCAGACGAAGTACCCATACTAACAAAAGTCTTATCCAATACAGAAACCAAAATAGAGTCACTAGAAAATCGTACACAAATGCTAGAAAACAAGCTAGAAACAGCGTTCTCCAAAATAGACACCAAAGGGGACGAGATAAAGCTAGTGCAACAGCAAATGCAAGAGGGTTTTGAAAATATGCAATATTCTAATAGCTTGATTTTAGAAGGCTTGACGGCACTCATCGAATCCTCGTCCGCTTACGAAAACAATCAAACGCTATTGCGGTTTAAGGAAAAACTGCTGGCGAATACGATAGTTGCGGTAAAGCACAGGAAAGAGACAAAATAGGACAAAATTAGACCTGCCCGTCCAGCAGGTGGGAAGGAAATTGGAAAATGGATAGATTTTTAACGGTTAAAACGGTGGTAACGCTGGCGTTGGTGGCTACGCTGTGTTTTATGACGATAACGGAGCGTGAATTGCCGAATGAGTTTGTGCTGACTTTGGGAGCGGTTATCACGTATTTCTTCACAAAACGTGGGGAAAAGGTCGATCCGTCCGCCAGTCAGACAGTAAAAAAAACGAAATTAACTGCCACGCCAGCCGAAGAGGAGGAAATACCAGCCTACCCGCCTGCCGGACGGACAGGTTCAGCATGGAAGAGCAGAGAGGAGAAGAAAACATGGGACGAAAAATAAACGAAAACGCACCGCCGATAATTTGCATAGACGCAGGGCATGGCGGAGCAGACCCAGGAGCGGTGGCAAACGGTTTACGTGAAAGCGACATCAACCTCGATGTGGCACTCCGACTTGGAGAAATTTTGGAGCAGAAAGGCTGTGAAGTGTATTACACACGGCGTTTGGACGTTGCAATGGGGATAAATGCGAGGGCAGAATACGCAAATAGTCATAATGCAGACTTTTTTATCTCGATACATACGAATGCTGGCGGTGGCACAGGGGCGGAGACATTTGTACAACCGAATGATAAAGTGAGCCATGAATTTGCGACAGCCGTTAATGATATATATGCAACCAAAATGGGCTTAAGAAATCGTGGCGTGAAGTTTGACACTAGCACTCGGCATGGTGCTTTGGGTGTGTTGCGTGGCACGAGAATGCCAGCGATTTTGTTAGAATTGGCGTTTATCGACAGTCCTGTAAATAACCCAGATTTGGGAATTTTACGTGGCAAACAGCAGGAGATGGCGGTGGCACTTTCAGACGGTATTTTGGCGTTTTTAGGGATTGACACGATGCCCATAAAGGAGATCGTCCCCTGTCCGTCCGATGGGCGGATCGGTCGTCCGAATGACTCGGAACTTCACATCGACATTTTGGGTCGCACCGAGACAATCGGTGGATTTATCGAGAACGGTGCGACCTTTGTTAGACTGACGGATTTTGCACAGACGTTGGGATATGGGGTTAGTTGGGACGAGGTAAGGCGGTTGCCTGTGGTTGTTTCCAAAATGGAAACAATTCCAACTGGTGCAAATTTGACACCTGACGAAATTAAACTACTCGAAACCGTGGTACATTGGGAGTCTCGTGGCGAAGATTTAAAAGGGCAGATCTTGGTCGCTAACGTGATTTTAAACCGTATGACAAATAATAACGCTTGCCTTGCGGATGTGATATTTCAGAACGGTGCGTTTACCGTGATCAAACGAACGGATTTTTACGATGCCAAGCCGTCTGCACTCACAAAATCGGCTGTGCAAAATGCGTTAAACGGTGTTAATTATTCGCAGGGGGCAACGTTTTTCCACGCAATCAGCCATTTAACACCTGATGTTTGGCATGAACGTGCGGCGGCAGATGGACGCATTATCCACTTGTTTGACCATGGCAACCACCGATTTTACAAATAAAACTTAAAACCAATTAAATTTAGAGGAAGATAGGGGCTTTTCCGAATACGATATGAAATTTTTGGACGAATTTAGCGAACTTTACAAAGAACCCAAACCTGCAATTTTTATTTCGTGGTGGCGTACAAGGATAGGGACGAAAAAGACGAAATTTTCAAGGCTTGCAACTTGCAGCTTTACGAAAAGACATTGACGTTGGAAGAGTTAAAACGGTGGGTAAAACTGCAAATAGAGGAGGTATAACAATGACAATTATAAAAAAGGGCATAATAAAACCGCCGACAATTTGGCGTTTTGAGTGTGCAAAATGCGATTGTATATTTGAGTGTACACGTGAAGAAGTAACATGGCGACAAACAGGTTACAACGAAACCGATTGTTTTTATTTATGTCCAATTTGTGCTAGTGAGGTTATGGGTAAAGTGGCTCGAGTTTAGTAGCTTGCATTAAGGGGGGGCTTTGATTATGTCGGATTTGAGATTGACGAAGATTATTACAAAACATCAATCGAGCGTATAACAAAGGAACTGGAGCAAATTGTATTATAAACCAAGCCCCTTTACACATGGGGCTTGGTTTGGTATCATTTTATAAAGGGGCTACTATTCTGAATGTTGTGGGTAGGGTTATTATTTTGGATTTGAGGAGGTGCGCCGCCGCACGTGGCTGTTGGACGGCATGACATCAACCATGTCGTTACTATTCCGATTCAGCCAGAAGAGGAGGAGAAAAAGGCGGAACAACCAATCTTGATAATTCCTCCGAACGAGATTCCCGAAGTCGAGGAGGCCTGCCCGCCTGGGTGGGAACATCCGATTTTGCAACTCCCAGAGGAATTTCCCGAATTCGGGGCGGAACATCCAATCTTGGAAATCCCGCAAATTTTGTCGCCTATCTTGGAATTGCCCGAGGGAACGGAAATCCCCGAAGTGGGCGGCGGAAATGGCGGAAGCGGCGGAACGGACGGCGAGGGCGAAACCTCGGAAACTGAAGACGACGAAGATGAAAATTCTGAAACCTCGGAAACTTCCGAAACCGACACAGACGAAACTTCTGAAACTTCCGAAGAAGACCAAGAACCCGAAGAAGAAAAAACCTCGGAAATCGAAACAGACGAAACTCCCGAAGAACCTGAAGAACCCTCTGAACCCGAAGAAGAAGAGTTCGTATTCCCCACGGAAAACGTGCCGTTCGAGGTGGAAGTCCTCCGCCTAGGCGACCGAGTAAACAGTGCCTTGAACGGCTGGGAACGAGACTATGAAATCACGGCAAACGCAACTCCTCGCTCTGGACACAGGTTTGTCCTCTCGGTCATACAGGTCAACAACACCCCGCAAGCCAATACCCACAACGTTATGATTCCGCAACCGTGGAATCAGCTCACTATCGGCAACGTTTGGGCGGGAACTATCCTAAATATGCGGACGTTTACCAATGGCGGCGTTCGGGCAATCCGAGAAAATGACCTGCACCAAAGCCACGGCGGTTGGTTGCGTGTGCTGGAGTTGACGGCGGAAAATCGGATAGTACGTTTTGGCTGGACTCGCATTTGGAGGAATAGATTAGCCACCGCCGATGAATCTTTGCCGTTCCCGTGGCATCCCTATCTTGTACCCGCCGAACCCAATCCAAACTTAAAGACCGCAAAAATCGCATTTTCGGCTTTTTCGTCAATACCAATGCAAAAATTCGGAGGCTCGGAATACGAGATTATCCAAAACGAAACCGCCGCCGCTGCCGTCCGTGCTTGCCGTGCCGCCAATACCGACTGGTACACTATAACCTATCTCGGAGCGACCTCGGACGAAATAGTTGAAATCGCCCGCTATATCGAATCCGAGAAACTCCACTCGCTGCATTTCTACACTACGGACGAAGATTTGGTCTTGACCAACCAGCCGACCAGCGTTTTCCGCCGTCTGCGGGATTTAGGATTTATGCGGTCTATCGGACAATTTTCTCGGACTCCATTTGCGGTCTGCGGCATCGTGGGCGTGGCTATGGGTCTAAATACTCGGACTTCTCGCTCGGCGTTCACGCTCATGCACAAACGCCCGCGCGGCATTGCACCCGACAAACTCACGCAAGTTGAAAATCTCCGAAAAATCAGCGGAAATTATTTTATTTCTCGTGGTTTTGACGATTCTTATTCGATGTTCGAGTCGGGCGAAACGGCTGACCGCACTTGGTGCGATGAGGTTATCAACCTCGATATGCTCGTAAACGACCTGCAGCGGGCAATTCTCGACCTCTTTATTTCACATCCAAAAATCGCAAAGACCGAAGAGGGCGTAAATACGATAAAACTAGCCATGCAGCCCGCCTTGGAAAAAGCGCGGCTAATCGGTTTCATTGCCCCTGGCGTTTGGAACGGCGGCGAGATTTACACAGAAAACCACTACGCACCTATCCGCTCAGGAACAGCGTTGCCGCTTGGCTATCGTATCGTGTCCGAGCCTGTCGATTTGCAGTCGCAAGCCGACCGTGATACCCGCCTTTCGCCGCCAATTTATGTGGCAATCAAGCTGGCGGGTGCGATTCACTCCGTGGCGATTCGCATTGATGTCAATAGATAGAAAGGAGAAAAACAATGGCAGTACAAAGCACATACGGGTTTAGCGACCTAAAAATCACGTTGCAGCACCCCGCAAAAGGGCAGTTGCAGATACAGGGCGAGGGCGTGGGTTCGATAACTTTTGCGATGTCGGAAGATGCCTCCGCACACGATTTGGCGGCGGACGGCTCAGTAATGACCTCGAAAATCGATGCACCCGCTGGCTCGGTTACTTTCTCGATACAACAGACGTCCAGCGCCCATATTTGGCTCACGGAGCTGTTTAATTATCTGAACGCCCGTGATAATCCGCTTAGCGAATTTGCCAAAATCACGCTGATTGCGGTGGGTACGCATATGCGGACTGAGCATATTTGCAATAATATGTCAATCAAGAAATGCCCCGACAAGCCTTACGGTCAGCAAACTTGGGAGTTCCTAGCGGGCGAAATGATTGAAAATTAGACTAGATAGGAGAAAAATATGACAAAAACAATAGAAATACCTGCCAATTCGGCAGGCGGAGAGGGCAGGACGTTTGAAATTAAGAAAATGCCCGCACGCGTAAGTTTGAAAATCGCCAAAACCTTGTTAGCGAGTGCAGTCCCATTTTTCGGGACGGTCGCACCGTCTAAAATAGCGGAGTTTGTTAAGTCCGATAAGGACATCGACAAGTTTTTAGAAAACCTCGATTTGATAGCAATAGCCAACGCCCTTGACAATATCGAGGATGAAAGTCTGGACAAGCTGATAAATGCGGGGCTTGCCAACTGCTACGAGATTTTGCCCGCTGGCTCGGTGCAGGTCTTGAACCCAAACGGCACTTACAATGTCCCTGGCGTTGAAGACGATTTGCTCGTCATGTTGCGGCTGACGATTGAATCCCTCGTCCACTCAGTGCGGGGTTTTTTTCAAGAGAATCGCTCGGGTTCAGTCCTCGGCGAGTTGAGAAATTTATTCCCGTCTCAGCCGTAAATATAGGCGAAATGCTATTTGCTCCCGTCATTGCGGGGCATTGGCGGCAGCATGAAACTTGGGACGGTACGTATAGCCTCGATGATTTGCTTGACATCATTGAGGCAATGCAAATTCAAGGCGAAAATGAACGATTAGCCAACGAACAGGCGGTACAGGAGGCGAAAGCCGCCCGATAGGTTGAATACCACAGACGGACGAACCCCGCCCCTACGAAATTGTGTAGGGGCGGGGTTAGAGGTCGCCCAATATTGAACCCGTTTCAATCCACACACCCACATAGAGATGCGACATCTACAAAAATATTATAACACACCTCCGCTAATGTGTCAAAAAAAGTCAAAAAAGGAGTGATACCATGACAAACGCCTCAATAATGAAAGAATACTTAGTCGCCTTAGGCATCAAAGACAATTTTTCGCCAGCCCTTGATAAGAGCATGAAAAACGCATCAAGCAAGATGCAAGGGCTGGCAAAAGGCGTAAAAACGGCAAGCCTCGCATTTGCGGGGCTTTTTATTGCCGCCAATAAATGCATTGCCCATTTCCTGGGCGGACTGGTCAAAACAGACGAAACCATCGGCAAACTAGCCGAAAGCATGGAAATTTCCAAAGAAGAAGCCCACAAAACCCACTTCGCCCTGCAAGCCATGGGTCGCTCCCTCGAAGAAATCCAAGCTAATCCGACCTTGCTCGCCCAGTTCGAGCAGTTGAAAGCCGACTCCGCCAAAATCGGCATCCCCGATATGTCCGAGGGCTTGGCACAAGTCCAAGCCATACAAGGCGAATGGGCGAGGCTCAAAAACACCGCCAGCCAAGCCCTGCAATGGGTCGGGCATCACTTGCTAAAATACCTACAAAAGCCCATGGAAAAGTTGCGAGAAACTTTTGCAAATTTTAACGCCAAGCTGATTGACAAATTGCCAGTCTGGACAAAACGCATCGCCGCCGTGATGAACTTAGTCGTGCACATGACAACCGCATTTCTGCGTGGCGGGGTGGTGGTTTTTAATATGCTCAAACGGATTTTCGATATGATTCCCTCTGAAGTCAAGGTGTTGACAGGTGTTTTTGGGGCGTTTGTAGCGTTCCTAAAAACGGGACCGATTGGAAAGTTGATGACGTTATTCTCTGTCTTGTTGCTCTTGCTGGACGATTTCTTCACGTATCTTGACGGCGGCAGTCGCTTCTGGGTACATTTTGGCAGATTTTAATTGACCTGTGGGCGAAGATTTCCGAGGGAGGCGGATTGATTGACCAGATTAAGGATAAGATTTCGCAGTTCGCACAGACAGCCGCCCGTGTGATTCATGAGGTTATCAGCTGGATCGTGCGGTTTTGGGGACGGCTAAAAGAGCGTGGCATTATCGAAAATTTCAAAGAGGCGTTCGAGAAAGTC
The DNA here is from genome assembly GCA_009778175.1 of Turicibacter sp. GTDB lineage: Bacteria > Bacillota > Clostridia > Lachnospirales > WQUN01 > WRKH01. The sequence continues at coordinate 24,841 of WRKH01000318.1, read as the reverse complement.
GGAACGGCTGTCAAAACCGTTTTCGAGACCCTAAAAGAGGTTGCAAACACCTTTATTGCGGGGTTTGAGGTTTGCGGACGGCTTGGGCATTGTCGCTGACTCAAGCGGAGAATATCTCGAACCGTTTCTTGAATGGCTACTCGCCGAGGCTTTGCCTGGGATTATTGGGCATATCGCCGATTTCGTGGTTGGCGTGGCTAGTGTTATCTCGTGGTTTATACAGTTCGGCATCGTCCAAAAAATCATAACTGGCTTGGTTGTCGCAATCGGTGCACTCATTGCGATAAAGACCGTCTGGGTGGTCATAACTGGCGTACTCGGCGGGGCGATGACCGTACTCGCCACCGCTTTTGCCGTGTTGACTTCGCCGATTTTCCTTGTTGTGGCGGCGATTGCGGCGGTTATTGCGATTGCCGTTCTGCTGGTCAAGCACTGGGACACGATTGCGGCGTTTTTTAAGGACTTGTGGGATAGAGTGGTCGAGACTTTTCAAGCCCTGTGGGATTCGATTGTCGAGCTGTTCACGCCTGTTATCGAGTTTTTCCAAGGGATTTTCGAGTCCGCTTTTGAGATTAAGCGGCATCGGCGGACGGCTCTTCGGCGGCGGTTTTTCGTCAAACGCATCACTCGAACTGGACGGACACGCAGACGGCGGCATTTTCGACCGTGAACATATCGCCCGTTTCGCCGAGGGCAACCAACCCGAGGCAATAATTCCGCTCTCGAAACCAGACCGTGTCCGTGAGATTTTGTGCAATGTCGCCGATTTCCTAGGACGTGGGCAGCCGCCATGAACTGCCTAAATGCTGGGCTTTCCGCTCCGCTGCCGCAATCGACCAGCCAAAGCAACACCGTGAATAATTATTACAGCGTTTCCGCTCCCTCAAACTACAATATAAACGACACCTCGGGCAGACCCGACAGCGTAGCGCGTGCCGTTGACCGCACTATGCAGGGGATTTTGTCCACGGCTTGATTGATATGGAGGATTTTTCGCAATGGAAGAGAAGATAATAAACGGACTTTTTAAGTTAGTCGAGGCGGCACAACAGGGCAACGATATTAGAATAGAACTTTGGAAAGCCTATATTTTGCCGTCTTTTTTTCTTGTGTTTTTTGGAATTTTTAGTCTCCTTATTTTTCAACCAATTTTAATCCCAGATACATGAAATTTTTAACCTAACCCCAATCGCTCTTTTATAGCACTTTGTAGGAGTTGAGAAAAATTAATATTCCTCTCCTCTGCAAGTTCCTTTAACCAACTAGGAAGCGTTACATTAGTCTTTACCGCCCTATTTTCCAAACGATTTTTTATCAATGCAGGGTAGGTCGTAACCATGGATATAACATAGCCTTGTTCTGTTTCGGGTTCAATAAACAGTTCTTTTGGATTTCTTGTAGGTTTCGGTATCTCGTCATTGTCGCTTTCCATTGCGTACAAATGGAGTCCTAGTGCCTCTTCAGCCATTTTTACAGCTTGCTCAAAATCATCTCCATAACTTGCACAGCCTGGCAAATCTGGAAAATAAACCCCAAAACCCTCGTCCTGTGCAGGTTCAAACACTGCAAAATATGAATATTTACGCATATCGTTCTCCTATCTATTGGGCAAATAGGGCTTTTTACAGCCCTGCTTGCCTTAATATATTTTTGACTGTACCTAGGGGAATGTCTTTGTTGTGCCACGGAATGGTAACTTTGCCTATCTTAGTGGAATGTTTATATTGCCTGTGCGAGCCACTATTTCCCTTAATGCGATACCAACCATCGGCTTTTATCGTTTTTTCTATTTGCTTGGCTTTCATGTCATCCCCTCCTCACAATTTTATTATACTCCTTTATTATGCGTATATCAAACTTTTTGTAAAAAACTGCTCGCCCCTAAAATCGCCTGTATTTTAGCCAATCTTTCAGCCACTCCGTTTTTCCGCTCCGTACTGCCCAGCAGAATAACGAGATGACATTTCGTTTTCTTTTAGGCGTTGCTTTTTGTATTCCTTCGCAAGCACCGTGGCTTCTGCTTCGATTTCGGCTAGGGTTGGAGTGTCGTCATCGGCTGGCGGCGGCTGGGTTGATAGCGCCGCTTTTAGGGCGGCGATTTCGGCTTTCATTTCCTGCCAGTCGCTGGCGGGGACTTCGATGGATTGCGGAGAAAGAGACAAATTAGGTTTATTCGCCACATTCATTATAAATTCTTTTATAGTCATTTTTTGCTCGCTAGTTAGTGTCAAATATTGCTTTGCAAATTTTATTTCAAATTCGTCGAGGTCATATTTTTTGGTCGCATAATTCAACAATTCGACTTGGCTGTCTAAAAACATTTCCCCCTCGCCAGTCCGCAACCATATTTCGTTTACACCATATTCACGGCATATGGTCAACAACATTTGTTCGGTCAAGCCACGTTCGCCTTTTTCGATGCGTGAAATGGTTGTCGCAGTAACTCGCAATTTTTCAGCAAATTCAGACTGCGTTAAATCTCTTTTTTTACGTATTGCGTAAACTCGTTCATTCATATTCCTTACCTCCTTTTTATATTTTACCATAGGCAATTACCAATGTCAAAATATTTTGAAAATAATTCAACAAATTTGCCATTGGTATGTATAATTTACACCATAGACAAAAATAACAAAAAATATTGGTAAAATTGTCATTGGCATTTATAATATAACCATAGACATTTTTTAGTTAGAAAGGGGCTTAATATGAATGACAGATTAGGCGAAAAAAGAACAATAGACTTGGATACTATAATGCGGCTGTTTAAGGACTTAACAAGGAAGCAACAAATTTATATTTGTGGATTTTTGCAAAAAATAAGTTTCGACCTCCCAGCCTCAACCAAAAAGGAGACCCAACCATGAGCCACCTAAAAGAAAACCACACGCCGACAGGAGTAATCCTCCCAAAAAATCCGCCTACCAACAGGCGAGTTAAGAAAAAATGTCGAAGTATGGTTAGAAAATCCGACCAACAGCGAGAAATTGGGATTGCGAGAGGATTCGCTGCCGAAGATATTCCTGGACGTGTTTAACGCAGAGCGAGAGGAATGGGTGGAGAAACAGGCGGGGTTATGAGGAGGAGATTAGGAGGATTATATGAAAAAAAATAATTGCAGAGATCCAACAGGGCGACCAAATCGGACGTAAGAAAACAGAAAGCGAGGAAACCATGACAAAATCAGACTACAAAAAATACACAAGCCCAAGGCACATGAGGCGATACATAAGCCCAGCAGCGGCGGCGGCCCACGCCCACAGACCAGGGAACGAGGGCAAGTATAAGATCGTGATGTTAGATTGCGATGTAGACCCGCCTAACGGACGGGCAGGGCGAGACCGCCAGTATTACGGCGTATGTCGCAATAGGGTAGCGGATATGCTGATAGCGGCGGGCTACGAGGAATTGCCCGAACAATACACGCCCTACACATATATGGAGATGTTTGACAAAATACAAAGAGGGGCAATCGTCCAATGCGACCGCCCCTTGCCAAACAAAGTCATAAGGAGATTATAATGAAAAAATTTGAAAAAGTCAAATTAAATTTTGAGGTAGATAGAGAGAACTGCCTATTTATCCCACTGGGATTGGCACATGAGGATTTTGAGGATTTGGTAAGTTGGGACGCACCGATTAGAGGTTTAATAGTATCGGAAATCCTACACCGAATGTACCCAGATGTGTTCCCGCCGTTAGAAAGGGAATTGGTCAAAGCCCCTGCGGCATACGTAAATCGTGTAATAATGCGGATGAACCGTGTGGAAGCCACAAGTAGCAAGAACGCCGAAATCGGTCGAAAGGGCGGACAAGTAACACAACAAAAAATCCGCAAGTTAAAAGTATCAGACGACCAACAATCACTGTTTGATTGATTGATTGATTGGCGAAGTGTGAAGTCGAAGTCGAATTGTGAAGTTGAAGTGCGAAGTGCGAAGTGGAGGTGTGAAATCAAATTCTTTTGATTTTGCAGCTTAAACTTAATAGGCTGTATTTTTGTACAAAAATACACGAAACCCAAGCGCCGCTTAAGCCCGATATGGTTACGGATACGGCTACGGTTTTTTGCTGCCCTTGCATACGCAATAAAGGCGCTGCAAACTCAATAAATTAATCAATAATCACTCTCCCATCAAACACGGAGCTATGCTCCGTGTAAACAGCGGCATCAGCCGCTGTAAACAAGCGCGTAACGCCCGTGTGATGAGGGCTGATTGAGATAATGATTGATATATGAGGCAGGGCACAGCACAATTACTAATCCGTCAAATAAATTGGATTAGTGTTGCATAATCAATCCATCAGTCGTGTCGGCGTAACGCCGACACATACACGGGCGTAACGCCCGTGTGCTGAGGGGCGAATGAGAAATGATTGATAAATGAGCTGGCAGCAAGTGGATGTGCGTAAAAAGACGTGCAGAGGAGGAGACAATGGGAACAACAAGGAAAATAAGCCAAGCAGAATTGCAAGAGATGCACAGGCTAGGTGCAGAAATGGGAATGATGGTGGTCAGTGCGGATTACAATCCGCCACACGGCGAAATCTTAAAGCGTATCGGCAAAAACTAGCCGAGAACCTGCTAATCTGCAAGCACAGCAATAGGTCAAAATGGCTAAGCGAGAAAGCCCAACTGACCCTAGAAGAGACCGAAGAGTACGACAGCCTAAAAAAATATTTTGACTGCTACTTACGCATACAGGCGGTAATCGTGCAAATTTTAGGCATAACGAGCCACCTAGAGAGCCTAAACAACTTTGCGGGACTGTTGGATTGGGTTTTCGAGAACGAGCAGGATTTTTTCCCCAGTTTCGTAGCGGGACACGCTCACATAGGACACGAGCAAATATTTGCGAATATGCTAATCAACGAATTGGAAAAATTAGAAGACAAGAGGACAGGAGGAGAATAACAAAGGCAAAGACAGTACAAATCGACATGGCATTGTTCGAGCAGACGGAACGGCTACTCACGATGTTAGAGGGCTACGAGGTTACGGGCGAGTTAGAAACCTTGGTAGCGGAGTGCAAAATAGGCTATTTCGCAAGGCGGCAGAAAATAATAGCCAACGAGGGCTACACAGCCCGCAAGAAAGCGGAATATGCGGCGGACAACGCAAGGGCGGAGGGCTACCCGCCTGCCAGACGGGCAGGTCGCCAGCCGCCGCCCAAGCCGCCAGCCACCCCGCCACCCAAGCCGCAGCCCACTGACACGGCGGCGGCGGATGAAATCAAGGCAATCGACAAGCATTTTGGCGAGATTTTGGGGATAGAATACAACATAGCATTGTACAACGAATATACTAATGACCCTCATAAAAACCCACAGGAATTATTAAAATTCTATCGCCAAAACGTGGAAATAGCCACCGCACTAAAAAATATCCTAGTCAGTATTTGGTCGGAGTCGAACGAGGATAACGAACGAATATGGCTAAAAAGCGGCAGTAGCATATCACGCTCACACCTAAAAAATGTTGCTCGAAAAAAATATATATTTCTTTGCCGACATCACGGAGAGAATCGCCAAGTACCCGCATCCCATAAGCGACCTAAAAGCGTTCGTGCTGACTACACTCTATAAAGAGGGTCTAAAAGAGTCCTACGAGACAATCAGCCCAAATACACAGGATAATTGGTATTATAACTAGGAGGACAGAATGAAAACCACAAACATAATAAACCTAAAAGGCGGGGTAGGCAAGACAATATCGGCAATCAACATAGCCTACACCTTGGCAACCAAACACAACCAACGGACGCTCCTAATCGACAACGACAAGCAAGCCAACGTCAGCAAATTCTTCGGGCTGCATGGTGATGACGTAGCTGGCATTGCGGAACTCTTAACACAAACAGGCAAAAACCGCAAATCCACAACAAGCTACATCAAACCCACACAATACGACAACCTGTCGATTATAACAAGCAACATGGGGCTACTACAAGCCAACCGCTTAATTCTAATAGACACGAACACAAGCCAGCAAACACGCCTAAAAAAAGCCCTCGAACAAGTAGCGAGCAATTATGATTATTGCATAATAGACAACCCACTCGACATGGACATGGGCGTGATAAACGCCTTGGTAGCGGGGCAGGACGTACTAATCCCCATGAAAATGGACAAATTTGCGTTTGACGGACTAAAAGAACTTCGAGATGTGTTGGAGGGTATCGAAGAATTTAACCCCAAACTAAACCTGCGTGGCTGTTTTATCACAATGCAATCCGCCACGGTAGCGGGCAAAGACGGCGAGCGGTGGCTACGAGAAAATAGCGGCTTACCAGTCTTCGCCGCCATAATCCGCAAAACGGTAAAAGTAGACGAGTCAACATTCTCGTCCGAGCCGTTAGCCCTCTCAGCCCACAAACAAGCCCAAGCCGCCGCCGATTACGAGGCGTTAGTAGCGGAATATCTATCAAAAGGAGAATAACCATGGCAAAAAAAACAGACATCTTCGGCAGCCTTAACAAGAGCAGCCTAGCCGAAACCAGGCACTACCAACCAAGCATCAAGCAAATCGAGCGGCAAAAAATCGTCCCAAACCCCCTAAATTTCTACAATACGGACGACATCACGGACATAAAAGCCTCGATAAAAGCCTCTGGGCTGTTACAAAATCTAGTAGTCCAGCCGCACGGCGAGCAATATATGCTAATAAGCGGACATCGCCGTTTTAAAGCAATAACTGACGGACGAAGTCAAAGAAGAGCACAAAGAGGGCAAAATCGGCGTATCCACAGCCTACGAAATCGCCAAACTCCCCGAGCAAAAACAAGATGAAGTAGCCCAAAAGCTAAAACAAGCCGATAAAATAACAATGGACGAGGTCGAGGAAATAAAACAAGGTGTCCATATGGACACCGAAGACGAAGACGAAGAAGAAGAGCCCTGCTACACAGACGAACGAGCTTACGAAGTGTGGAGCATAGATGCCGAGTGTCCGCTATGCAGTTGCGGCTTGCAACGCAAACGGCTCAAAGAGGACGAAGCAGTAGAATACGAAATAACCTGCCCAAGCTGCTATTTTAAGATAAAATTATTGGGCGACCAGCGAAACCTGCGTGGCATAAACAGCGAGATATTACAAAACCTAGCCACCGACATAATCGACATATTAAAAAAATATTAGCATGAGAAATGGGGCTGAACAAATCAGCCCCGTTTTTTTATGCAGAGCGGACAAAACGGACAAAGCGGACAAAACGGACAAGTTTATTTTCGCATTTGCTAAAAACCTCAAAAAATGCTATAATTAAAGGAAAACAGAGGATAAGGAGTGAGGAAAATGACCCAAAAAGATTTAAAGGAGTTTGTAAATTTAAAATCGGAATTAGAGACAGTCAAGGAAAGGCTCGCAAACATAGCAAAATACGGCGGCGAGGCGATTAAAGACTTCGCCAAAGACTATAAAACGGGCTACCCGAAAGTTATCACAATCGAGGGCATATCACAGGACAAAGTCCAAACAGAAATCACAAAATCCATGTTAGAAAGTCGGCAGAAAGCCCATGAAAGCTACATTTTGCGGATAGAAAATTTTATAAATAATATCCCCGACACCCGCATCCGCAACATCGTAACGCTCCGATACGTGGACGGAAAAAGCTGGGACGAGGTCGCAAAAAAATCTACAAGAAATTAACGGGCGACAGCGTAAGAAAGGCAGTAACACGCTATTTTCAAGAGGTGTGAAAAAGTTGTCCGTTTTGTCCGTTTTTTGTGTGTTATAATTATAATAGGCACTCTTGCACCGAGACACAGCCGACCAAAACCCCTTAAAACACCTCCTTAGACAGAGAATCGCTAATTTTAGCGGTTCTCTGTCGTTTTATGCCCCGAAATATTAAAATCCCGAGAAAGGAGACCAAGACATGGCAAAACTAACAGCCAAGCAACAAAAATTTGTGCATGAATATCTAGTAGACCTAAACGCCACGCAAGCCGCAATCCGTGCAGGTTACAAAGAGAAAAACTCCGCCGTCATCGGCGCACAAAACTTAAAAAAACTTAACATCAAGACAGCGATAGATGCCGAGTTGCAACGGATGCGTGATGAGAAAATCGCCACCGCATACGATGTCGAGGAGTACCTTTCGAGGGTCTTAAAAGGCGAAACTCTGGACACGGCGGTGGTGGTCGAATCCGTGGGGGACGGCAAGAGTCGTGCGCGCCTAGTAGAAAAACGAGTCGCCGAACGTGAACGCATAAAGGCGGCGGAAATCCTAGCCAAACGCCACGGACTAACCGACAGCAAGCGAGCCACAGACACAGGCGTTACAATCGTTTTTAGGGGCGAGGAGGCGCTCGAATGAACGAGCATGATATTTTATCCCCCAAATCGTAGGCAAGCATTACGGGGCGTTCTGGCGGTTTAAGGGACGGTATCGTGTCGTCAAGGGGTCGAGAGCATCGAAGAAGTCCAAGACGACCGCCCTGTGGTTTATTTACAGCCTAATGAAATATCCGCAAGCGAACGCCCTCGTATGCCGCTCGACTTTTAACTCACTCAAAGACAGCTGTTTTGCGGATTTGCAGTGGGCGGCGAGGCGGCTGAAAGTATGGGATTTGTGGGCGTTCACAAAAAGCCCCTTAGAGGCGACCTATCTCCCCACAGGGCAGAAAATCCTGTTCCGAGGATTGGACGACCCGCATAAAATCACGTCCATCGCCGTCCCTGTTGGAGTGCTGTGTTTCGGATGGATAGAGGAATGCTACCAAATCGACAAAGAATCGGACTTTGATATGTTAGACGAAAGCCTACGTGGAACATTGCCAGAGGGGCTGTATTGGCAGTGGACGCTCACATTTAACCCATGGAATGGCAAGCACTGGCTAAAAGCCCGTTTTTTCGACAATCCCTCGGAGGATATTTTCGCCGCCACCACGACCTACTTGATGAACGAGTTCATAGACGACCGTTCACGAGCGGTGTACGAGCAACAAAAAATCACAAACCCACGCCGTTACCAAGTTACAGGGCTGGGCGAATGGGGCGTGGTCGAGGGGCATATTTACGATATGTTCTCGCCAGCGAACCTCTACACGGAAGCCCCTGCGAAAAAAGGGATGCGTTACATCGCAATCGACTACGGCACGGTTAATCCTATGGTGCTGCTTGATATATGGCATATCAATGGGCTGTATTATGTAGCACGAGAATATTATTTTGACTCACGAAAACGAGGCAAACGCAAGACGGACGGCGAATATGCCGCTGACCTCAAAGCCTTTATCGGCGAGATGTCGGGCGAAAATTATCCAGTATATCTCATAATCGACCCATCAGCCGCCAGTTTTAAACTCGAAATCCGCCGCCTAGGCTTGCGTGTCAAAGATGCCGATAATGCCGTCTTGGAAGGTATTAGGCTCGTCTCTAACCTGTTGGAAAACAAAAAATTATACATACACACCAGTTGCAAGAACCTAATCATGGAGTTCGGGGCGTATATGTGGGATATACAGGCGGCTGAACGTGGCAAGGAACAGCCTATTAAAGCCAACGACCACGCCCTCGATGCGTTGCGATATTTCTGTAAGTCGATAGTGCGTGTGTGGTCGTGATGCCACCGCCACGGGTGGATGACACCAACGCCCGAACCCTATAAAGCCATATTTTATCAACAAAAATATTGATTGTCTAACAAGTTGTCTAACACATCGAAATGTCTAACACAAAAACCCCACAACCAAGCCAAAAGGCGTTGGAATAATCCAGCGCCTTTTTCGATGTGTTATACGTTTTGTTAATTTCAATCCACGCACCCCATAGGGATGCGACAATTACAAAAAACATTATAACACAGAAAGAAGCGAAAAGCAAAAAGAAAGTGTAGAAAGGGATAACCATGGCAAAAAAACACAAAAAACCGCCCGCAAAAACAGCGGCAAAATACACAAAAGACGGTTTCTCCAACCCAGCGGCACGGATAGGCGAGTTCACGGACAATCTACTAGAACACTCAAAATATTTTATCAATCGGCTGACGGCGGACGTAAACCTAATGACCGCCCTCTATCGCAATAACTGGATAGTCAAACGGCTGATTGACGTAGTCCCTGAAGATATGCTAAAGCAATCATACAGCCTAATCTCACGGCTGGATGCCGATGCAATGCGGTCGCTAAAACGTGTGGAACGGCAAACTCGCCTCCGCTCGGACTTGCTCACAGGGCTAAAATGGGGGCGGCTCTACGGCGGCGCGGCTGGCGTTATCATAATCGACCGCCATGACAATATTTTGGACGAGCCGCTCGAACTCGATGACATCATGCCAGACGATTTTAAAGGCATGATAATCCTCGATAGGCACAGCGGGATAATGCCGTCAGATAGGCTAATCAGCGACTATACAAGCCCAAACTTCGGCGAGCCTGAATATTATCAAATTACAGTCGGACATACTTTCTCGTGAGTTTACTAAGGTGCATCATAGCCGTGTGGTCAAATTCCCTGGGCGGGATTTACCCTATATCGAGCGACTTATCGAGAATCACTGGGGCGCATCCGAACTCGAACACATTTTCAGCGAACTCAAAAAATGGGATAACACGAATTTTAACATAGCGACCATGATTTTTAGGGCGAATCTCCTTGTCTACAAAAAGGCAGGTTTCGAGCAGATGTCGATTGTCCCAGACCATGTCCGCCAGCAGATGCTCACAGAAATGGATATTTTGTCAGCCACGATGAACAACCAAGGTATGCAGATACTGTGCGTGGAAGACCAGATGCACAACCTCACAAACACGGCATTTTCTGGACTTTCACAGGTTATGGAGTTGTTTATGCTCGACATCGCAGGGGCGGCGGAAATTCCCGTTACAAAGCTGTTTATGCGGTCGCCCTCGGGAATGAACGCCACGGGCGACTCGGATATGCAGATTTATTATGATTCGATTGCGGAAAAACAGGAGTCCGTCTTGCGACCGATTTATGATAAGCTGTTGCCAATTCTTTGTATGTCGGCACTGGGAGCGATTCCCGATGATTTGGAGTACACGTTCGAGAATATCCAAACGCCCACGGAAGCCGAAAAAATGGGATTTGCCACACAGATAACCACCGCAATTACAGGGGCGTACACCTCGGGCGTGATTAGCCAGCGGACGGCATTACAGGAGTTGTCGGCACACGCAGGTATTACGGATATGTGGCACTCGATAACAGACGAGGATATCGAGGCAGCAGACGACATCGCTGCACCGCCTGACGAGATGGATGGTGGATTTGGCGGATTTGGGGATATGCCCTCTGAAGGGTCAGAAATGGACGAGAATGAAGATTTGTCCAAAAATGACCTAGACCACCGAGGATAAAAAAGACGCTCACGGGCGGAAATAATCGCAGATTTGCAGGATATTAAACGGCGGGCGCTTGAAAAAAAGTTGCGGACTTTGGGAGGACGTAGTATAATAATAAAAGATGCCAAGAAAGAAGACTTAGACCCTAAGGGCTGGCGAGAACCCAAAGGTGGTGGAAAGCCCTATAATATCGATACTGGAACTGGGGAAGTCCTTGCGGGTATGGGAAATAAGCATACAGGCGAGAAGATTAGCCAGATTGGGAAGACGAGCAAAAACGGGAACCAAGATACACAGAAGTCGCAGACAGCTAAGAGTACCATAGGAACTACTGCAACAGGTGGGGAAGGCATAAAGCCGACAGTTATGCACTCCTGGACACCCACCACAGCGGGAGAACTTTTAGGGACTGCATTATCTAAACCAGTTCAGTCTACCCATGAGAGCGTTCAAGACGACATCGCACAGGGCAAAAATGTTACTTCTGTTACTACTAACCTTGGTAATACTATTGATGTTACTCCCGCCTCTAAGCATAGCGTAGCAAGTGGAAACCCTTTCAAAGGCGAACCCAATTCCAGCACGGATATTTTGGGGAATGATGAAAGACCATCTACGCACCGTTGGTTTGATGAAAATGGTAGCCAAATTAAAGATGTGGATTTTACTGACCATAAAAAACCGCAAAGTCATCCTGAAGTACCTCATGAACATGGTTCACGTGAAATAGAATTTAAAGAACAAAAAGCCGCATTAAAACGCAAAAAACGAGAAAAAAGAAACTAAGAGAGGTAAACAAAAATGAATAAATGCTCTTGGCAAGATTTTGCAGTCGTTATGGCAGAAGAAGTTTTCGACAAATACATGACTGAAATAGAATTTTACATTGACGATTGTGAAATTTATAAAAATGAGTTTATATGCAAATACGAGTACAATGAAACCAAAACAGAAATGTATGGTTTTGGCATATTTCCTGAAGAAACTCAAGAACGTAATTATCGAACTTTTGAAGAGTTCGCAAACGCCAAAGTTTTTTACGGCAAGCAAAGCCTAAAAGATATTTGGGACAGAGTGTCAATATTTTCGCTTGGCGGTGCACCCCTCGAGGAAATGTTGCCGTATTATCTCGATTGAGGATTTGTAAAAACGACCCAAAAAGCATAAATGCATGGAGGAAAATATGCTATTTAACAGACAACCACCGCCACAATCCCCACTTTGGCAGGAAGAACGCACAGAATACAGTGAGATGCCACCGCCAGCCCCCACATCCGACTTCACGCAAAAAGCCTACACCCTTATAAAATAGCTAATCGGCTTGCTGTTTGCGGTGTTTGTGATTTCACACTTTGGCGGTGGCGGCGCATCGGGCGAGTTGGCACGTGAGGTGGTTCGGACGTTCTCGTTTGCGGTGGCGTTGCTGTTGGGTTTTTTGGCGAGTGCGAACAGGAGATAGAAAGAAAGGAGTGCCATAATGAAACTAAGTTTTAAAGTAATGTTTATGCGTAATAAAGAACTAATAACGCCAAGCCCGTTAGACGTGGAATTAAACAATCAAAATAGGGGAGATATTCGTCAATATCAATATATAAACTCTTTTCATTGCTTTAAGTTATCGAAACCGCATAATATCAACACACGTGGCATTGAAAATTCTGACGACTATGCGGTAGAGGCAAACAAATTTTTAGAGGTTCACGATGGCAAAAGGCTTATCTCGTTGGCGTATATCTTTATAAATTCCGACACGGGTAATATTTACGCCCATAATTGCCCTAAAACAACGCTTAACAAGATTTTATTAATTTAATTCAAAAGTTCAGATTTTGTCTCTAGTGTGGACTATGAAAAATTAGAAAAGATACTTAAAATGGATATAAAGCTAGAGAATAACCCGCAACTTAGCCTACTATCCCAAAACACTATGGCAAAAGATGTAGCCTTTTTGCCGCAACAGCTCGATATGCACGATGCTCCCATTGAAGAATTGTCGATGAAATATGTTTTTGAAACGCCGTCCTGGTTTAATAAAAATAAATTATCGACTGTGCTTAAAAAATATCCGCACTTGGTTATAACTGGCATTGATAACAACGGAAACACTATTAAAATAACCGATAGCATAGAACTATCTATTGACACGAATCTGGCATTTAGCAATTTTACTGAATTGGACGGGATTCCAATAAAAGCCATTGTGAGCGAACTAGAAGAAAAAGAGAGGGGTGCTTTAAATGACTATAAAGACAATTATTAACTCCTTAAAACACCTATATATTAACTCGCAAAAAATGTTTCATTGTGTAGCGATAGGGCTGTCTTTGTTCATTTTTGCGATACTCAAATATTTTAACGTAATAGTGCCTATTGAAAGGATGACCCTCGCATTAACAGGACTTTCGATAATAGTTTCATTTTTCTTGATAACTCTGCAAAACATAGATTTCGCCTATATTAACAAAAATTTTAACAACATGATAAAAATAGGCAGAAAACGCAAAAATCACGAGTCGGTACAGATACGTTCCACAATATTTTCGATGTCACTTAATACCGTAACGTTGTTGGGATTGTGCTTTATATTTGTCCTGTTTGACGTAAATTTTTTGTTGTTTTTGGTAATGCTTATATGCTACCTGTTTGTAGGCATTATTTACACAATAATTCTATGGAATTATTTCGCTTCAGTGAAGTGATTAACTGTAGTGCCAAAAACGAGGGGGGAAAAATGTTATATTATGCAAGCAAAATTTCTAACAATATGGCAATGACCCCAGAGGGGTTTTTGGTTTGTAGAAATGTGCCGATAGCACGAACTGGACCGCAGAAATATGCGGCGGCGGAACTCCCCATAGACTTCGATATTTCGGACTTGCAAACCACCGATGTCGTTACTGTTTATAGAGCAGAGGCGGACGTATTTGACCCATCGGCGATAGCGAGTTTTGAGGCCAAGCCAGTAACCAACGATCATCCGCCTATCGGCGTTGAAATCATTATCCCCGACAACGCCACTAAATACATAAAAGGTACGACCTAAAATGTCCGCAAAGACGGGCATTTTTAGTTGCGGACCTAATAATCTACGATGCCGATTTGATTGACGAAATCAAGGCTGGCATGAGAAAACCAGCAAAAAAACCAACAACAGTAGCAGGAGCAATGGCAAAGGTAATGGCGAGTGTATTCACAAAGGATTCCGAACCCGTTCCCGAAGAAGTAGCCTCAACTCTCGCAGACCTCGTACTAGAGGCAAAAGAAGAGGTACAAGACAGCATTGCCGAAATCGAAGAGCCGATAATTGCCGATAAAAAAGGAAAGACACGAGATTCCGAACCCGAAGAGATTTTGGAGACAAAGGACTCGGACAGCACTCTTAATAGCGACATTGCAAAAATGTGCGATGTGCTCATCTAGCTTGCCGAAGAAGTGGCGGCAATAAAGCAAGCCACGGTAAAGGACACCGACCCGCTCGATGAATTAGAGGGCGAGTTGACAGGCGATAACGGCGATAATCTCGAAGAATTACTCGAAACGATGGACAGCTTGGACGAATCCGAAGTCCTAGCCGACCCAGAGGTCATTAACGCCGCTGACTCGGATTTAGAAGTCGCCGTTGGCAACCCTTACGAAGACTATATAGTGGACGATATCAACGAGAAAATCGACAAACTAAGGGTTGCGACAAAGTATGCCGCAATGCGTGAAGTCAAAAAGTTTAAGCCGTTCATTGCGGCTATAAAAGACCCAAAAGCCCGCCGCATGGTGTCGGATTCCGTGTGCAAGCTAATCCGCTCTTCCCACGGCATGACCGCCACCAAGGACGGCAAAAAGACTGGCGGCCGGGCATCATAAACGCTCGTAAGAACGTAGCAGGGCGTGGCGTTATGCGTGATTCTCGCTCTATCGTAAACCGACAAGCCGCAATCTTGGAGAAAGTTAAAAATGAGCGGTTTGGCAAACAATAGGCAATAGCCAATGACGGACGTAGGGGCGGATACGGATAGGAGTATACTATACTTCTTCCGCCGCCCGTATTTTTATATATATTAGAAAGGACAAAAACATGAAAAGAAGACAAACAGTAGGCAAACGCCTAAATCTAGGCTATGCAGAGTCGATTACACGCTCTAGCGATGCGATTATCGGCAACCGCCAAAATAAAGGCGGCGACTTGCATTTCGGCGACCCTGTCGTTATCAATCCAGATAACACAATCAGCAAAATGACGGACGCAAACGGCAGATTCATAGGCGTTGCGATGCCGTATCGTAAACGCCCAAAAGAGCGCCGCAGAAACCCACGGATTTTACGCTGACGGCGAACTTGCCGATGTGCTGATTCGTGGCTCGGTTGCTGTCCAACTGGCAGACGACTCGACCCCACAGGCGGGCACGCCCGTACACTTAAGCGCAGACGCAGACCAGTCTGGTAGAACGCTCGCCGCCGATGGAGGCACAGCCCTTAACAACTTGGTTTTTACCACAGGCATTGTCCAAGGCGGTGTTTGCGAGGTAACAATCACAGAAAGGAGAATTTAATATGGCAAATATTTTACTAGGCAATCAACATAACAACAGTGCGGCTATAAAATATAGGCTTTCCAAACCTCGACCCTAAGGTCATTTCTCTGCTGTGCCGCTTCGATTAACTTCAAAAATCCTTGTATTATCTCGTTTTCAAAGAATATCCCTCCGCAAATCACACCAACTTGTAAAACCGATGCCCGCCATGGTCAAAGATTTTAACCAAAGTGCCAGCCTTAACAGCTTTCTCATGCCAAAATTAGGGGGAAATGCTAGAAATTGCATGGAAAAAAGTCGCTCCCTGCGAATAGTCAAAGCCGTGTAAAGCATTATACACAGCCGATTTCGTGAGTTCGGCCGGCTGGGCATCGTAAAAATCCGCTCGCTCAACCACGTTAAATGCACCGCTCTGAAATATCACGTCCGCAAGGCAAGCGTTATTGTTTGTCATACGATTTAAAATCACGTTGGCGACCAAGGTCTGCCCTTTCAAGTCCTCGCCACGAGATTCGTGATGTACGACCATTTCGAGCAAACGAATCTCGTCCGCCGTGAGGTTGTGAATCTGCACAGTTGGAGAGGTATTTTCCATTTTGGAAATAACCACAGGCAACCGCCGCACCTCGTCCCAACTAACCTCATATCCCAACGTCATGGCAAAATCCGTTAATCTAACAAAGGTCGCTCCGTTTTCGATAAATCCGCCGACTGTCTCGACACGTCCTAATATGTCGATTTGCAACCGTTGAGAAATATTCGGTTGTTCATTTTCAACCCCCAAAAACGCCAAAACGCCATCCGCCAAAGCCGCCGCCATTTTTTGCCGCTTGCCACACAAAATCCCTAAATCAGGGTTGTCGACTGGACTGTCGATAAACGCAAGTTCCAACAATATAGCTGGCATTTTCGTATTCCTAAGCACACCCAAAGAGCCGTGCCGAGTGGTCGAATCTAGCTTAACGCCTCGATTTCGTAAGACCATTTTGGTAGCATATCTGTCATTAACAGCGGTCGCAAAATCAAGGCTCTGTCGGTCATTCGGTGCGATGAACGTCTCTGCTCCTGTGCCGCCGCCAGCGTTCGTGTGTATTGATATAAAAAAGTCCGCAGCGTGGCTATTAGCGTATTTTGCCCTCGCATTTATCCCCATGGCAACGTCCAGTCGCCGTGTGTAACACACTTCACAGCCTTTCTGTTCCAATATTTTCCCTAACTCCAATGCCACGTAAAGGTTTATCTCCGACTCTCGCAAGCCGCTTGCCACCGCTCCTGGGTCGTTTCCGCCATGTCCTGCATCTATGCAGATTATCGGTTTTTCCGTTATTTTTCGTCCCATGCTTTCCTCTCCTCTCTGCTCTTCCATAATGAATAGGTCGGTATTTCTTCCTCTTCGACTGGCGTGGCGGTTAATTCCGTTTTTTTCGGAGTTTACATCCTTTTTCGTAAAGAAATACGTTAGTGGTGGTGAGAAAGCATATAATCGAATAGACCAAAATGGTGATGTTTATAGACCAGTTTCAATGGCATGGCCAAACAAGAAAAAGGCACCCGATAACTATTTTATTCCTCTGATACACCCAGTAACACAAAAGCCATGTCCCCTGCCAGAGAGGGGTTGGCGCAACCCTTCAGCTACAATGAAAGAGTTGTTGAGTGCGGGTTTAATTCTGTTTGGTAAAGATGAAACGACTCAACCTAACAGAAAATATCTTCTGAAAGAAAATATGTACGAAAATATCCCATCGTTGCTTTATTATGGCGGTAGCGACACTGACTTACTTGCTGAACTGGGGATTCCGTTCGACACCCCAAAAGTGGTAAATATCGTCAAAGAACACGTGCAGGCTTTCACTACTGATGGAGATATTGTTTTAGATTTTTACTCTGGCTCTGCCACCACCGCCCACGCTGTTATGCAACTCAATGCCGAGGATGGCGGCAAGCGCAAGTTTATCATGGTGCAATTACCCGAAATATGCGACGAAAAATCCGAGGCATTTAAGGCTGGCTACAAAAACATCTGCAAAATCGGCAAAGAACGCATACGCCGTGCTGGAGATATGATAACCACGAAAAGCACAAAAGACACGAAAAATGAAAATAAAGGAACACTATTTTCGTGCGATTCGTGTTTTTCGTGGTTAGATATCGGTTTTCGCGTCCTAAAACTCGATGATACCAACATGAATGATGTGTACTATGCGGCAAGCGACTACACGCAGGATATGATTTTGATGATGGAAAACAACATCAAGCCCGACCGCACCGATATGGACTTGCTCTACAGCTGTCTGATCGACTGGGGCTTGCCGCTGTCCATGCCGCACAGCCACGAGAAAATCGACGGCTTTACCGTCCACACCTACAACGATGGCGACCTTATCGCCTGTTTTGAGGAACGAATCAGCGAAAAGGCAATCCGTGAAATAGCCGAACGCAAGCCGCTACGTGCCGTTTTTCGTGATAGCAGTTTCGCCAGTTCGCCCGAAAAAATAAATGTGTTTGAGATTTTCAAGCTGATTGCACCAAATACGAATGTGAGGGTGATATGATGAAACTACAATTCAAGCACCAACCTTTTCAAGCAGATGCAGCAACGGCAGTTTGCGAAGTTTTCGCAGGTCAACCGTTTCGCACTCCAACTTATATGATAGACTCTGGTTTGGGCGAAATATCGCTAAACCAACAAGAAGATTTCACAGGATTCAGCAATGCGCCAGTTGTGCTTGACGACAGCAAAATTTTAGAGCATATCCAAAATATCCAACGGCAGGGCAAAATTCAGCCGTCCGATTCGCTAAGCCTGCCTGCCGATAGGCACGGTGGGCGGTTCAACCTAACCGTGGAAATGGAAACAGGAGTTGGCAAAACGTACACCTACATAAAAACCATGTACGAACTCAACAAACGCTACGGGTGGAGCAAATTTATAATCGTTGTGCCGAGCGTAGCTATTCGTGAGGGCGTGTACAAATCGTTCCAAGTAACCGAGGAGCATTTTTCCGAGGACTATGGGAAGAAAATCCGTTATTTTATCTACAATTCGGCACAGTTGACCGAGATTGACCGTTTCGCATCGGACAGTGCAATAAACGTTATGATAATCAACAGCCAAGCATTTAACGCAAGGGGCAAGAACGCTCGACGTATTTATATGAAACTTGACGAGTTCCGTTCTCGCCGCCCGATTGATATTTTGGCGAAAACGAACCCGATTTTGATAATCGACGAGCCGCAGTCGGTTGAAGGCGCTGCTACCAAGGAGCGCTTAAAGGAATTTGCTCCCCTCGCCACGCTCCGTTATTCAGCAACTCACAAAGCCGACAGTATGTACAATATGATTTACCGCCTTGATGCACTTGAAGCCTACAACAAGCGGCTCGTAAAGAAAATAGCAGTAAAAGGCATTTCGGTAACGGGCAGCACCGCCACCGAGGGTTATGTTTATGTGCAGAGCATCAACCTTTCCAAAGGCAACCCGACCGCTACGATTGAGTTTGATATGAAAAGTGGTTCGGGTGTACGAAAGGTGGCACGTGTAGTTACCGAGGGATACAACCTGTTCGACAATTCCGGCGAACTCGCCGAGTACAAAGACGGATACATCGTTCTGAGGATTGACGGCAGGGATTCTTCTGTTGAATTTATAAACGGCAAAAAGCTGTTTGCGGGGGACGTTATTGGTGCAGTCAGCGAGGAGCAGCTACGCCGTATTCAAATACGAGAAACCATCTTATCCCACATCGAGCGGGAACGACAGTTGTTTGCAAAAGGCGTGAAAGTCTTATCGCTGTTCTTCATAGATGAGGTGGCGAAATATAAGCAATATGACACGGCGGGTAACGCCCAAGGCGGCACTTATGCCGAAATTTTTGAGGAAGAGTACAAATCAATCGTCGGTAATATACAACTTGCCCTATCCGACACACCAGAGTATCTTGCGTACCTTGACGGAATTGAAGCAGAGCGGACACACGCAGGTTATTTCTCCATCGATAAAAAAAGCGGTCGCATGGTAGACAGCAAACTCGGTAATAAAAAAGAACGCACCTCTGACGATGCGGACGCTTACGACCTAATTATGAAAGACAAGGAACGTCTGCTCGACCGCCGTGAGCCTGTGCGGTTTATCTTCTCTCACTCCGCTCTTCGCGAGGGTTGGGATAACCCGAACGTGTTTCAAATTTGCACCTTAAAGCAAAGCGGAAGTGATGTTCGCAAGCGGCAAGAAGTTGGGCGCGGGTTGCGGCTGGCGGTAAATCAGAGCGGCGAACGCATGGACGAAACGCTGCTATCTCGTGAGGAAGTGCATAATATCAACGTTTTGACGGTTATCGCAAACGAAAGCTATGACGATTTTGCGAAAGGGCTGCAAAGCGAAATCGCCGAAACGGTCGCCGACCGTCCACGCAAAGTGGAGCCGCAACTGTTCGCCGAAAAGTTCGGCGAGGAAATCGCTATTGCAATTCACGAGAATCTTATCCAAAACGGCTATGTAAAACGTGGCGAACTTACCGAAAAATATTACCAAGATAAGCAAAACGGCACGATTGAAATCTCAGAAGAAACCGCCGTACAAGCCGCCGAAATTATCGCCGTTCTCGATTCCATTTACGATGCAAATGCCAACAAGCCCGAAAACGCCCGAAAAAATACCGTTGAGGTAACGCTTGATAAGAACAAGCTAAACAGTAAGGCATTTCAAGAGTTGTGGACATGCATTAACCACAAGAGTTACTATGTGGTAGATTTTGACGAAGACGAATTAGTGGAAAAATCCGTCAAGGAATTGAACGCCAAATTGCGTGTTTCCAAGATTTATTTCAAAGTAGAAACTGGCGAGCAGACGAAAAATATCGAATCCAAAGAGCAGTTGCAGGAAGGCTCGGCTTTTGTTCGCAGTAATATAGTGAGAGAAGAAACTATGAAATACGCAACTATTAAAGCGAATTCTTTCGTGCGTTACGATCTTGTCGGCAAAATAGTAGCGGAAACAGGGCTTACTCGAAAAGCCGTGGCAAAAATTTTGGTCGGTCTCGATAAAGCTATTTTTGAGCAGTTTGGAGACAATCCAGAAGAATACATTATCCGTGCCGCTAATCTCATAAATGAGCAGAAAGCCACGGCGATTATCGAGCATATCACATACGACAAATTGACCGCCGTTTTCGGCACAGAGATATTTACCGAGCCAAATCTCAAAAAGGGAAATCTCGGCGTAAACGCAATGGCGGCGAAACGCAGTCTGTACGATTATGTAATTTACAATTCCGCCAACGAGCGTGATTTTGCCCTAAAACTAGAGGAACACAGCCAGGAGGTTGAAGTTTACGTAAAATTGCCGCGAGGGTTTTATATAAGCACTCCTGTGGGCAAGTATAATCCAGATTGGGCGATTGCGTTTTATGAGGGCAAGGTTAAGCATATTTATTTTGTTGCCGAAACTAAAGGGGATATTTCCTCGATGGAGTTGCGTAAAATTGAGGAGGCTAAAGCACATTGCGCGAGGGAGCATTTTCGGGCTATTAGCGGCGAAAGTGTTAAATATGATGTTGTGGATAGTTATGATAGGCTTTGGGAAGTTGTGCAGGGCTAAAACTGAACAGTCCGAAACGTTCCGTAAGGAATACGACGCTCTTTCAAAGACAAACCAAAGAAACGAACGGAGGATTTAGACTATGAACACTAAAATGACTTCGGCAATCGAAAAAATTATGCTTAATTCCGCAACATTTAATGGCGTTACGATAGAGCCAACTTTGATAAACTTTTTCTATGGCAATAATGGGACGGGTAAATCGACGATTGCACGGGCGATTGACCCTAAGGATATTGAAACAGGGCAGCCAGCAGATTTGGCATGGCAGCAGGGAAAATCTGCGAATGACTATTCTATGCTTATCTACAATCAGGAATTTGTAAGTGCAAACTTCAAAGACTACGGTAAGCTAAAAGGCGTATTCACCATAGGAGAGCAGAACGACAAGATTCAAACAGAAATTGATAAAAAGACTGCGGAACGAGCCGAACAGGAGCGATTGAATGGCGAGAACATTACAAAAAGCAATCAAAAGGATACAGAACGAAACAATTTGCTTAGCAACTTTCAAAAAGTTTGCTGGGATAAGACGAAAACTATCCGCAAGGAGTTCTCTTCAACACAAAAAGGTTATAAACAATCTAGATCAAAGTTCGTAGACCGTGTTTTGCAACTCGCAAACCCTGTTCAGCACAATATTAATGAGTTGAGAACATTGTATGAGACGGCATTTGACCCGAACGCTACCTCATATAGGGAATTTCAGCCAACAGGCGGGAACACGAAACTAAAAGGCACTCGTGGAAACGAGTTACTGGCGAAAACCATCGTGAGCAGTAGCGGCACACCTTTTGCTGAATTTATCAAAGCAATTAATGCCACAGACTGGGTACGTCAGGGGCATGAACGCTTTGCTGAACCACCGAAAGGAAAATGCCCTTATTGCCAACAAGAACTGCCCAACGATTTTGAAGAGCAAATCGTTGCCTGTTTTGACGGGCAATACCAAGAGGACATCGATGCTATCAAGCAGTTTCAACAAGACTATACAAGTGATATGCGGGGTTTTCTTGATATTTTGAGCGGCAACTTACTAAATACTTACCCTAAACTTGATCTAACAGAATACAAAGATAAAGTTGCCCTCTTGGGAAAAATGATAGAAACGAATACTCGTTTGATTGCGGATAAGCTAAGAGAACCCTCCAATGTGGTAACTCTTGAGAATGTAAAACCTCTTCGAGACGAGATAAACACTCTCATCGAGGAGTTTAACAAGCTGATTCAAGCCAACAACGCCATTGTCGGTGCAAAGCGGCAAAAACAAGCCGAATGTACAACAAAAGTGTGGGAACTCATTTCGTTTACGCTTAAAGTTGACGTTTCTACATATAAGTCCAAGCGTAAAGTCATTGATGATGAAATAACCGCTTTGTCAAAGCTGATTACAGACGGCGGGAAAATAGCACGAGATTTGGGAATTGAAATCGCAGACCTAAATAAACGTGTGGTCAGCACCGCACCAACCATCAAAAGTATTAACGATCTGCTTCGTGATTCGGGCTTTCAGGGGTTCACTCTAGGTGAAAAGTGCGACGTTCCTAATGCCTACGAGGTCATACGTCAAAACGGAACTGTTGCTGATAAACTCAGCGAGGGTGAGAGGAACTTCATAGCGTTTCTGTATTTCTACCACCTCGTCCGTGGCGCTCATGAAGATGCCGATGTTGGCAAGGACAAAATCGTGGTTATTGACGACCCTGTCTCTAGTATGGACAGTAGTGTCCTCTTTATTGTCAGCACCTTGGTTCGGGAAATGGTCGGTGTCTGCTTAAACAACGCAAAGTATCGGGAATAGGAATCGAACTGGGCGAGATTGCTACACGCACTGTTTGCCACGTTTGCAAGCGGTAATAAACGGCGAGCAAGGCGGGATTTCCAAATCCGTGAATTGGAACGGCGGCGGTTTCAAATTTTACGAGCTTGCACCAACCTTGATTATAACCGACAAATACGGCAATCCAGCCATCAGCGACAAATACAGCCCGCAAATGCTAGTGGCGGCAATAGCAAAACTTAACGGGTACGCTTACGCCCCCGATGTCGATATATTTTGGAAACAAGGCAGCAGCCAAGCGGGCAGCTACATATACGTTACAACCCAATACCTAACAGCAGTACAATTAGATGAGATTGCCTGCGACCTGCCAGATTACGAACGCCTGCTTATATGTATCCCAGCGTTTGATGTGAGGCTTGGTAACCACTATGATAATATTGACGTTCGTAAAATTCCACAATATGTATTGTCGAAATGCGAATATGGCGTGGACAATTACAATCTGAACATTAACCCGCCAAAACTGGACGAGGAGGAATGAGACGATGTTGAATAGTAATGCTAAATTTATCGACAACCTCCTTACACTCCATCCGCAGTATAGCACGGCGAGTAAATATTTGCTTTTTTGATAGGTGCGAGTGTTCGGCGGACACTTTTATATCCCACAAAATAAACTTATGTAGGGGAAACCTATACACAATTATAACAGATGTTCGCCATTTCAACATAGTTGTCATAAAAATTTTACAAGCCCTTGACAAGATAGCCAAAATCAACTACAGTAATGAGTGTATATCAATAATGAAAAAACCGAAAAGGGCAAACCATGCAAAAAACCTAACCGAACTAGTATTCATAACAAACAAAATTTTCGCCCCCTTGCAATTTATCATTTCCCATGATATAATTAACAAAAAAACAACCGAAAGGACAACCAACCCATGACAATCCCAATAACCCAATCCCAACTCCTGGAACTCCTCCTAAACGTAGCCCTAACACGCCCAGTCTTCATTTGGGGTGCGCCAGGAATCGGCAAATCCTCAATAGTAGAGCAATTCGCCGCCTCGCTCGACCTGCCCTGCGTATCGCTCCTCGGTAGCCAGCTTGCCCCAGAGGACATTATCGGCGTGCCGCAAATCGTTGACGGCAAAAGCATTTTTTGCCCGCCGCGAATAATCGCTCGCAACGCCCCATATTGCCTATTCCTGGACGAACTCAACGCTTGCTCGCACGAGGTGCAAAAGGCGTTTTACAGCCTAATTCACGACCGCCGCATTGGCGAATACTCGCTGCCAGACGGCTCAATCATAATCGGTGCTGGCAACCGCGCGCAGGACAACGCAATCGTCAAACCCATGTCGTCCGCACTAATCAACCGAATGTTCCACGTGGAAATGAAAGCGTCCGCCGCAGAATGGCTAAATTGGGCGGCGGCAAACGGCATTCACCACTACATAATCGAGTACATCTCAATCCGCCCAGACCACCTTTGGAAACAGCCGCCCAAAACCGAAGAACCATTCTCCACGCCGCGCTCGTGGCACATTCTCTCGGACGCAATTCGCAGTTACGGCGGCACAGAAAAAATCTCGGATAAGCAGCTGGAAATCCTGGCGG
>WRKH01000317.1 GCA_009778175.1 Turicibacter sp. | reverse complement strand
AAGAGTTGAACAAAAAGGGCAACATCTACATAATGGACGAGCCGACAACAGGGCTGCATTTCAGCGATATTCAGCATATAATTGGGATAATTGGGCAGCTTGTGAAAAAAGGGAACACGGTTATCGTGATTGAGCATAATTTGGATATTATTCGGTCGGCGGATTATGTGGTTGATTTAGGGCCTGAGAGCGGCAAAGGCGGTGGCGAGATTTTGTATGCTGGCGAGCCTGGTGGGTTGCGAGAGTGCGAGAAATCTCTGACTGGGAAATTTTTATAAAATTGCGAAAATCCCACAAATGCGTAAGGGCGGATATTATCCGCCCGCACTTTCGGCAGATATTTTAGAAAGGAACGCAACATGAAAAAGATAATTATCGCCATAATCTTGATATTAGTGGGCTGTGGCGGATATGCGGACGAGTTGGCGGAATCGGCGGAAGAAAATTCCGAGATTTTGGAGGTTTTGGAAATTTCCGAAATTTCCGAGAATTTAGAAAATTCGGAATCGGACGAGCCGACAGGCCCTGAAAGACCACTCGGCCCAGCAATGATTGAGATGGCAATGGAAGTAGAGGAGATTTTGGGGAATAATCCGTGGTTTTCCCTAACGGACGAGCAGTTGGCGGAATTGACGACTTTGCCTGTGTTTGTCAACCCTCTTTTAGATTGGGTAATCCGAGAAGGAGCGGCGGATATTTCCACCGAGCAGGCCATCGCCGTTGTGCAGAATTTGGCGGATTTTTTCGGATATTCCGTAACTAACTGGAACATTGACGATAACCCTTTTAACATCCACATTATGGCGGATTTGGACAATGCCGAAACCGACACGACTGACAGAATCATATTTTGGGGCAATAATTTAAGAGTGGGAATTTGGCTAGACAACGAAACCCCTTTCCGAGACGAGAATTTTCCATTTGAAAATTTCGGAAACAGCCGAGCGGAATCCGAGGAAATCATAATACAGATATTTGACCATTTGAATTTGGCGGATTTTCTCGGAATTGAGGGCGTGTTGCCTAGCGTTACGTATTCGCACATGATTATTCCGCCGTACACCGCAAGGGGCGAATTTACAGCATTTGCCGCACCGAGCGATAGCGTTGTCGAGGAGATTTTGAGTTACAATTTCCGCCGCATGGGATTTTCGCATTTTGAAAAAGACGAGGACGGATCGTTTCACATATGGTTCGATTTGCCCGATTTAGCGATGTCGCAGCCGTTCGGCGATTTCCCGATTATCTCGGCGGACGAGGCACGAGCGGCGTTGTTGGCAGGGGTTCGGGCATCGAGCATACATGAGGATTACTGGCCAGGCGATGAGTACGGTGCGGCGGCGGCTGTGGAGTTGGTGTATCTGCGTGGGCAGTATTATGAATTTTTCCGTCCGTATTATTTATTTTATGTGGAAATGCCGCCGTATGTAACTGGTTGGGGCGAAATGGGCGGACGGACGGCGTTTGGGTATTGGTTTGTGCCAGCGATTGATAGGGCGGCTTGGGATTATGAGTTGATGATAGTTTTTAACTAAGGTTTGACGTAATTTCTGGGTTTGTAGGGGCGACCGTCCTCGGTCGCCCGCCAACAGCACAACGCCCTCAACCTGCTTGAGCCACCGCTAATCGTTCGGCTTTTGTTGCGGTTGATGGCGTTAGGCTTAGGTACTCGCCGTTTTTTCGCCGCTCTTGGTGGGCTAGATAGTCATTTTCGGTGTAAACTTTGCAATTCTCCCGCAACATATTGCGAGTTGTTGAATTGTCCATCTCACCGCAAGTATTACACCAAATTTCAGTAAACCCATTATTGCCTGAAATGAACATCTTAAAATAGTCCGTATCGCTGCTGTTGCAATAAGGACACTCGCCAGCTATGCCAAAATCGCATATATTCACATAATTTTCCATCCATTTACTCATAAGAACCTACCTTTTTCCAAATCGTCCATCTTCCAAGGCGTATGCCGCATCTCTTTTAATTGCATAGGGACGAGCAAATGTGCGAAAACACCTGTATTTTCGTCTCTCCGTGTCATACGTTAATTATACCACCTGTGCCACCAGCCGCTCGTCTGTGAATGTGGGCGCTGGCGTTAGACTTACTCGCTCGCCGTTTTTTCGCCGCTCTTGATGGGCTTCATATTCAGTATCGGTGTAGATTTTATACAGCTTATCTACTGGCACATTGCGTGTAGATGCACATTCAAATTTGCCACAATCATTGCACCAAATATCAGAAAAACCGTTCCTAACAATGCCGTTTCTGGGCGGCGAAATATGTACAAAACAATAATCCGTATCTTCGCTACCACAAAATGGGCATTTTCCAACTTTCCCTATATCGCCTATATTGCACATGTTTTTTATCCATTTTGTCATTTAGATTTACCTTGTGCCAAATCGTTCTTCTTCTAACAATTCGGCTTCCCTTTCAAAAATTTTATGATTATTTTGTACGTATATTCCTATTGTTTGAATTGTTCAATATGCACCTTTTCATGAAACAAAGTTCTTGCGATTTCTTCCTCGCTTTTAAAGGCATTTGGAAATCTATACGACCAATATGTTTAGGATCGGCAGAACCACTATATTCTTGCCTTAATAGAGATACATCTCTCTGTATCTTGATTTTTAGCCCAGTAAGGTCGATATCATACTTCTCCGCAATCCGCCGCACCTCTTTCAACTGCATTGGTACTGGCAAATGCGCAAATTTCCCTGTGTTCGTCTCTCTCCGTGTCATATGTTAATTATACCACGATTTTCAAATCTGTCAACGCTAAATGCCGCCATATATATAACAGGACGGTGCGACGGTGCGAATTAAGGCTTTTGGAAAAGGTCGATACCGCCAACTTTCGGGTGCGTAGGTGCGGGAAATGTACGCCCCTACAAAATTTTTCCCCAAAAAACTTGACACACAAATTCTGCCGCTATATAATAGTAAAATTGTTGCAAAAACGGGAGGCATCTGCCGCCACGTTAAAATCACATTAGAGGAGTTGCACTAAATGACAAAAGAAATGCAAAAAAATATTGTAACAGTGGTGGTGCTAAATGTTGCCCTACTTGCTATTGCTGGCTTTATTATGCTAGTATATCCGCCATGGATAGCCCCGCACGTCCCGCCCATAGTCAATACAATTTTGTTCCCTGTTGGCTGGTGGTTTTTACTTCTAATCCCTACCATCATATTCATGGCAAGGGACGGGGAACGCCCCAGAAATATTGGCTTTACAAAGGAAAAATTGCCCAGGCAAATTTTGTTGGGAATAGCTTTAGCGGCGGGGTTGCTTGTCGTATTTTCCGTTGGCGTACCGTGGTTGCTTGGCTTGGTGGAGTGGCATTGGGACGGGGCTGACCAGATTGATGTAGGGTGGGGTTTTGTATTGCTTGCCTATAATCTGCTTGTGGTCGGCCTCATTGAGGAAGTCATCTATCGTGGGCATATGTTCAAAAAATTGCAGGACATTAATGCCGCCCCGTGGTTTGCCGTTTCAATTACCGCCTTGGCATTTGGAGCTTTTCACATTCCATCGTTTATCATAATAGGGCAGCCGCTTTTGCCAGCGAGCGGGTGGTTTTATGTATTTATGGCTACCATGGCGGGGGTTGTGTATGGGCTGTGCAGGGCAAAGGGTGCTACGATGGTAACGCTGATTGTCTCGCATGGGATTTATAATGCGGCGTTTGCGGCGGTGTTGACGCATATGCATTATTGAAGCAACATTCAGACATCATAAAAGGCAACAAAAAACCCCTTCAGCTAGAAGGGGCTTCAGATTACATACTACCTATTTGGTTTTGGGTAGAAAAAGTAAGGTATAATACAAAACGCAAGCAATGCCCAGTTGGTTGTCGAAAACAGATTGTACTGATCGGGTAAAAATTCAACAGGGTACTGAATATCGTGTAACATCTGATATATCCCCGAGCCAAAAGAGAACATCAAAACAGCAAGCAGGAACAAAAACAGCGTAAAAAGCTCTTTCCTGTCCTTTTTCTTAATCCACTCCACAAAGTGCATACCGACAAACATAGCACTACCCGTAGCCATGGCGGTATTTACCTCCAAATGGAACAATTTTCTAAAAAATCTTAACGTCGCACCCGAGGAGAAGCCCAAAAGGAAAATGGACACAATCGGAGCTATATTATATTGAAGTATTAGGGGGTACGCAAGTATGGGCATCGCAAAAAGTGTCCAGTTGTAGTAGAATTGTAAGCGTTTATTTTGAAAAATTTCTTTTGTGGCGAGGGCAATGCCAGCACCCGTAGCAAAGCCCAAAAACAGGGAGATTCTTTGGAAAAACATAAGCCAGTAATCATCATAATAGCCCACCCCGTCAAAACCCATTACTGCTCGGGTGAAGTCCATTCCAAGCCATACGATATTACCCGATTGTGCGGTAATCATCGTTGTAATGTCTATTGTACGAAGAGCCAAGGCGTTCACATATCCCATGATAAATATTGTGGCAAGGGTAAGGAAAGCTACTTTCCTCGTGGCTTTTACATCTGTTTCATGAGCTGTAATCATATTTCAAAGTCCTCCTATAATCAAGAATTTTTTTGGAACAACTACCTCGCATATGGCCGAACCCACTTTTAAAAACATGAGTTCGACCACGAGGCTGGGTGTCTACCGTTACTTGAAACTTACACAAACTTAATCAAATCTGCTGTTCAATTCCTGTTTCACAGAGGAGGCAACCCAAGAACTCTCCACAGGCTGACACCGTGTAACTCACGGCGTATATCCTAACTGACACCATGCAACACATGATTTATATCCTAATCGTGTTACTCTACACGACAATCTTTATGCTTTTTTGCAATTTCCGATATGGAGCGACTTGGTTTTCGTCTATGCAATACTCGTCTGTTGTCGAAACCACTGCAAGGATATTGTCAGTTTTGATTAGATTTTAGCTTTCAGCTACTAACCCTATTTTTATACTTCTTACCGCTCTAACTAAGTAAATTAAAGCCAAGTAACCTTGCCCGTTGCGATATTATATTCAGCACCAACAACTTTTGTGCCTACTTTTTTTATCACGGGGTTATTTTTAATTGCTTCTACCTGTGCTTTGACGTTGGCAATAACGGCCTCTTCTTTTGTTGAGCAGGAGTCAGTATGTTTGCGTATGTTGTTAATAATGTTCTGTAGGTTATCGGAAAGTCCAGTCGCCTTACCATGAGAGGCAGCCACAGCTCCGCACATAGTATGCCCAACAACTACCACCAGGGGAGCACCCAAGTGCTCTGCCCCGAACTCGATGGATCCAAGGGTTGATAGCGTCGCATAGTTACCTGCGTTTCTGATTATGAAAATATCCCCTATCTTCTGATCGAAGTAAATCTCAGGACTCGTGCGAGAATCTGAACACGTAAGAACGGTAGCGAAAGGTTTCTGACCATCCTTGGTCTTCTCCAAATCCTCTTTGTTCGTGGTCCGAGCCATCAAGTTGTTACTTACAAATCTTTCGTTGCCCTCTTTCAAATACGTAAGGGCCAACTCCGCATCTGTTACGGATACATCTGGTGAATGTAAATTCATAAATACTCTCCTTTTTTTGTTAGATTTTTGTTAATGTTTTATTAACAATTAAGTACATGGTATCATTTAAAACATAGTGTGTCAAGTTTTTTTGAAATTTTTTTGAAATTTTTTCACAATAATTTTGCAATCCATCAAAAAGCCTGTAATCATCAGATGGCTAGCCCCTTAACCCATTCAGTCGCCCACTCTTCTGCGGCTATTACATTCTCGATCGAGGTTATGGGCATTACGCTATGCTTGGCAATCGCCTCGGCTAGGTAGCCTGAAATATCGTAAAATCCTATTTTTCCCCGCAAAAATTGGGCGACTAGCAACTCATTTACCTTATTTACAATGGCTGGCATAGTTCCGCCCGTTTTCGCCGCCTTTATAACCAAATCGAGGGCTGGAAAACGGTCGAAATCGGGTGCTGTGAAATTTAGCTCCCCTATTTCGCAAAAATCAAGCGGCTTGGTAGCTCTCGGCAAGCGATCGGGGTAGGTTAGTGCGTACTGTATTGGTTGCTCCATGTCGGGATTGCCCAGTTGTGCCAATGTCGCTCCATCTTTGAATTGTACCATGGAATGTACGATACTCTGCGGGTGTATCACGATTTTTATACGTTCATATGGCATATCGAAGAGCCAATGTGCCTCGATGTACTCCAAACCCTTGTTTACCATGGTTGCACAGTCTATCGTGATTTTTGCACCCATGTCCCAATTCGGGTGTTTTAGTGCATCTTTCGCCTTTAAAAGGGCGATTTCCGCCTTATTCTTATTGCGAAACGCACCGCCCGAGGCGGTCAAAATAAGCGAATCCACGCTTTCTTTTTCCGCCCCCGCCAAGCATTGCCAAATGGCGGAATGTTCGCTATCGATGGGGCGTATCTGTACGCCGTTTTGCCGAGCGGTTTCCATTACCAGCGAACCTGCCGCAACCAGTGTTTCCTTGTTTGCAAGGGCGACCTCTTTTTTAGCTGTTAAAGCCGCCAAAGTTGGTTTTAATCCTACGCTCCCGACCACGGCGTTCAGCAGTAAATCGGCAGTTACAGCACAATCCAAAAGCCCGTCCATTCCCGCCACAATCTTTGTTTTCGGGAAATTAGGCGAATTTGAAGCAAATTCACGCAAGGACAATGCCGCTTGTTCGTTGTACATCGCCGCTAAATCGGGCTTTAGCGAGATTATCAGCGGTATCATTTTTTGAAAATCTGTACCGCCCGCTATCGCTTTTACCCTTATACCAAGGGATTTTGCCACATTTATTGCCTGTAGACCGATTGAGCCCGTTGCCCCCAAAATGCTTATATCCATAACATCACCATGTAAATAATCGGTGCAGTGATTAGAATTCCGTCGAATCTATCCAAAACGCCACCATGCCCAGGTAATAACTGCCCGAAATCCTTTATCCCCACGTATCTTTTTATAGCAGATGCAAAAATGTCTCCAAATTGTGAAAATACGGCTCCGATGATTGAAACAGCTACCGTTTCTAGGGGGGTCAACGGGCTGGGCGAACCTGAAATATTAATGAAGATAATATAATAGATTACCCCGCCGATTGCCGCCCCCACAATACCCGCAACACAGCCTTCGATGGATTTTGTTGGGCTGGCGGTGTTTACCAATCTATGTTTGCCCCAATTTTTACCTATTAAATAGCCAAAAGTATCGCTTACCGAGGCACTTACGAAGATTAGCCATACAAAAAACAGTGATTGTTCCCGCACGAGGTAGATGAACGAGAAGAAAACGGGTATATAAAAAAATCCGCATATGGTAATTACGCAGTCTTTCAGGTCAATTTTTCGGTAAAACATGACCGTAATGCAAGCGACGATTATCATAAAGACAATCGGCACAAGTGTTAGGAAATCGCTTGCGATAAGGAGAAAGTATACAACTGTGAACGCATAGCCCACCAAGTGCAGTTTATTCCCTTTCCCATCAGACACTGCTCGATAAAATTCAAACAGAGCCAAGAGCGAAAAGGCAGCCAACAGCCCTCTAAGCCACATATCCCCCAACACTATCACCGCAACAATCGTCGGCAAAAGCACAATCAAAGTAACTATTCGCCTAATCATTTTTCACACCCTTTAAAACCGTGGGGCTCTGCCCCACACCCCGCAAGGGGCTCTGCCCCTTGACCCCGCTGGAGGCGCGCCCCCAGACCCGCTCGTTTGTTTTTTTGTGGCTCTTGATTCGACCCAACCACTTCAAATTTTTTGTTTTTTTGGTTCTCGATTTCTGTTCATTTGCCTTTGAATAACGGTTGTGTAGGGGCGAATTCCATTCGCCCGCAATCACTTACGCTGGGTGGGTCATGGCGGTTTGTTGACCCCACGGGCGGTTGGAAACCGCCCCTACGTTAGCGGTTTGCATTTTTCTGTGTAGGGGCGGATAGAATCCGCCCGCATTTTCGCCCGCATTTTTTATTAAGTGTGATGTTTTACGCTATATTTTCCAGCTAGTCGCTACGTTTTTTAATAGGCTGGGTTTCAGTCTGTATATGATTACCATGGACAGCCCGCACACAAATATTATAGCCGCCATCGCTCTGCTTACTGGCAAAACGCCTAACATAAGCTGATCCACTCTCAAACCTTCTATAAGGAAACGCACAAATCCATAGCCTGTTAAATAAAGCCAAAAAATTTCGCTATTAAACCGTTTGTGGGGGCGATAGATTGTGAGGGCGATAAATATCGCCAAATTTGCCATGGATTCGTAGAAAAAGGTTGGGTGTACTTGTATATATTCCACAATCCCTGTAGTTGTTTGATGTATCACGATATTATCCAAAATATCGGGGGTAAGTGCCGCACCTGCTTGCTCTCTTACAATACGCATGGCGAACAGATTATCGGTAAAGCTGCCAAAAGCTTCCCGATTAAAAAAATTACCCCAACGACCTATAACTTGACCTATGGCAAAAGACGGTGCACAGGTGTCTAAAACCACCCAAGCGTTCAATTTGCGTTTTTTGGCAAATATGGAAACAGCCACTATAGATGAGATTATTCCGCCAAAAATAGCTAATCCGCCATCTCTTATGCCCGTTATTATCCTGATGGGGTCGTTATAAAAATATTCTAAGTTGAACAGCACATAAAACAGCCTTAGCCCAACGATAGCGGATATTACGCCCACCATTAGTAAATCTGTGTAATCCTCTCGGCGTTGCCCTGTCCGTTTTGCCTCTCTAATTGCCGTTTGGTAGCCTACAAAAATTCCTATCATAACGAAAATAGCATACCAATAGATGCCGAAGCCAAACACAGAAAACGCCAGTCTGCTCACGTTGTTTAATTCAATCCCTAGGTGCGGAAACCAAATATCAGGTGTCATTTTTCCCTCCAAACAAACAATCTTTATACAGTATAGCACATCAAAAAAAAATGCTCAACCCCTCTTGACAAATTTTTAGGATATAGTATAATTTTTTTGGCATAGATGAGCGGGCAGCGTAACTCGATTTTTATACGCTTTTGTGTATAAATATGCCGTGTATAAATATGCCAGACACAATTTTTAGGTAAAAATCTGAGGAGGTTTTTAAAATGATTGTAGGTATCCCTAAGGAAATCATGCAAAATGAACGGCGCGTTTCGGCTACTCCTGAAACTGTGGCGCTGATGGTAAAAGACGGCTTGACCGTTCATGTGGAGCGGTCGGCGGGCGAGGGTTCGCATTATACCGATGAAGACTATAAGAAGTCTGGTGCGGTTATAGTTGACGATGTGGCTCAAGTTTTCGAGAAAGCTGACGTTATTCTCAAGGTAAAAGAGCCGAAATTCAACAATGCCAAAAATCGCCACGAGGTGGATATGATGCATAGCGGGCAGCATTTAATCACGTTCATACATCCCGCAGCACCGAGCAACCACGACATGGTAAAGGCAATGGCTGAAAAAGGTGTTATTTCAATGACTTTGGACGGATTGCCTCGTATCGACCGTGCGGCTAAGCTAGATCCCCTTATCTCCATGTCAATCTGTGCGGGTTACAAGGGAATGCTCATGGCTATGGATTCCCTTACTATGTTCATGCCAAAGGTTGATACGATAGTGGGCACAATTCCTCCAGCCACTGTATTAGTAATAGGTGCGGGCGTATCTGGAATGCAGTCCATCGATGTTGCAGTGCGTATGGGTGCAGATGTATACTATTACGATGTACGCCCCGAGGCTGGTGAAATGGCTAAAAAAATGGGTGCAAAGCCCGCTGTTGACAACATGACAGAGAGCTCCACCTCAAGATCGCCATCTGAAGAAGAGCTCAAACAGGAACGTGAAAAATTAGCGGACATCATCAAAAAATGTGAGATAGTAGTAACAACTGCCCTCATTCCCAACCGTTTAGCCCCAATACTAATCACAGAGGATATGGTAAAAACCATGAAACCTGGTTCCGTCATAGTCGATATTTCTGTAGATCAGGGTGGTAACTGCGAGCTTACAGAGGCGGGGCAGGTCGTTACAAAACATGGCGTTATCATAAACGGAATAAACAATCTACCTGGCAGAATCCCCAACAGCTCGACCTATATGTTTTCCAAAAACATATACGAAATGTTCAAGTACGTTCTCAAAGACGGCAAAATCGCCTTTGACATGGAAGACGAAATAATCAAGGGAATTCTGACCACCTACAATGGCAAAGTAGTGCACGAAGGTGCTTTAGAAGCAATGGCATAAAAGCCTGAGCCACTCGCTCTGCTAATAGCTGTAACCTGCAAGTGGCAATCCTGCCACTTTGAGTTCACTGGATTGTTTTAGATTTGATATTGCTTTAATTTCGAGGAGTGTTGCATATGCTTGCTTGGGCTAGAATAGATTTGGAAAATATTCGACATAATATACGAGAGATACAGGGATTTGTTGGCGATAAAATTGATATATTGACTGTGGTAAAAGCCGATGCCTATGGTCATGGTGCAGTTGAAATTTCTCGAGCCTTACAGGAATGTGGCGTGAAAAATTTTGGCGTTGCTACCTGCGATGAGGCTTTGGAGTTACGCAATGGCGGTATCGGCGGCAATATTCTTATTCTAGCACATAGCTTGTCCGAACGCTTTTACGAAATAGTTGAACATGATATAATGCAGACAGTTTCGGCCTTAAAAGCGGCGGTGGAACTCTCCAGCATAGGGGCGAAGTTGCAAAAAACCGTTGGCATACACATAAAAATCGACACGGGCATGGGACGTATCGGTTTCTACCCCGATGACGATGCAATAAAAGCGATAATGGAGATAAGCCGATTGCCTAACGTCAAAATTCGTGGTATTTTCAGCCATTTGGCGATGGCGGAGTCTTTCGACAAGAGTTTTTCAAATGAGCAGTTTGCAAAATACACAAATATTGTCTCAAAATTGCAAAACGCTGGCTTAACAGACTTCAAAAGCCATATTTGCAACAGCGGCGGCATACTTAACAATACTGAAATGCACCTAGATATGGTGCGGCCAGGGCTTATTTTATACGGCATCTATCCATCAAAAGAAGTGCCAACCCCATTAAAGTTAAAGCCCGCCATGAATTTGACTGCGAGAATTTGCCATATAAATCACATAAAAACTGGCGAAAGTGCAGGTTACGACCGCACATTTTTCGCAAAACGTGATACGCAAATTGCCGTGATAAACCTAGGCTATGCAGACGGCTATCCCAGCGCATTAAGCAATAAGAGCCATGTGATAATAAATGGCTCGTACGCCCCAATAATAGGGCAAGTCTGCATGGATCAGACCATGATTGACGTAACCGATATAGCCGCAAAAGAGGGCGATGAGGTGATTTTATTTGGCAAACAGGACAATTTGGAGATAAAAGCCGAAGACGTAGCCGCTTTAAGCGAAAGTAAGTCTCGCGAAATCCTCTGTATGTCAAATATAGGCAAAAGGGTTGCCAAAATCTATGTTTAACAATTTAACAATCCAGTGAACTATCGAGTTGTAAAGTGGCGGGGTTGGCGGTTGCGGGGTTGCAGTCGTTTAGTCATCGAGCAGGGGTTTTAAGACGAAAGAAGGAGAAGAAATGGCAGTTAATTTAAGAGGTAGGAGCTTTTTGACGCTTATGGACTTTACTCCAGAGGAAATACGGTATCTGCTAGAGTTATCGCATGACCTGAAAGCTAAGAAAAGAGCAGGGATTTTGGGCGAATCATTGAGGGGTAAAAACGTCGTGCTTTTGTTTGAAAAAGCCTCTACCCGCACTCGTTGTGCTTTTGAGGTGGCAGTGAATGACGAGGGCGGCAGTATTACGTTTTTGGACTCTGCCAGCTCCCAGATGGGCAAAAAAGAATCCTTGGAAGATTCGGCAAAAGTGCTAGGTCGTTTTTATGACGGCATAGAATATAGAGGCTTTGAGCAAAAAGCGGTCGAGGATTTGGCAAAATATTCGGGCGTACCTGTGTGGAACGGCTTAACGGACGTAGACCACCCAACGCAAATTTTAGCTGATTTGCTTACCATAGAGGAGCATTGTTCAAAACCGCTAAACAAGGTAAAAGTGGTATTTTGCGGGGATATTCGTAATAATATGTCCTATGCTTGGATGTATGGTTGTGCAAAATTGGGGATGCACTATGTGGCGTACGGCCCCGCATCCTTAAAAGTCGATGAGACCATTTTGGCAAAAGTCAATAAATTGGCGGAAGAGACAGGTGCAACCATTGAAATTTCACATAATGAAAATTGCCTAAGGGGAGCGGACGTGATTTATACTGATGTCTGGGCTTCCATGGGCGAAGAGGCACAAATACCCGAGCGTGTAAAATTACTTACGCCCTACCGTGTAACGATGGAAATGCTGAAAAAAACCGAGAATCCAGATGTGCTATTTTTACACTGTTTGCCCGCATTTCACGATTTTGAGACAAAAATGGCGAGCGAGCAAAAAGCACTAGGCCACGATATACGAGAGGTAACTGATGAAGTTTTCCGTAGCCGCCACAGTGTCGTCTTTGATGAGGCTGAAAATCGTATGCACACCATCAAGGCTGTTATCGTTGCCAGTATCGGAAGATAGGAGACAAAAACGAGCCTAGGTATCACACTTAGGCTCGTGAATTTTAACCTTTTTGGGTAGAAACTGCTATGATGGGAGATAGTTATGATTGATGTTGAAATATCAAAACAGGAATGGCTAAACACGGTAACAGGTTATTACGAGGCTCTGTACCATGATTTGAAAGCCCCCATGACCATGCTTTTTAACCATATCCAGCTCATGGAAAAAACGGAAAAACTAAGCCCTGAGACAAGCGAACGGCTATCTGAAATAAAGCGGGCTAGTTTTCGCATGGCAAAACTAGTGCGGGATGCTAACGATCGCATGAGGCTTAGCAACGGAATGTTGCAACCTAACTATATGATGGCAGATGCTGTAACAACGATAGAGGATATTTGCAAAGAAGCCTGTGCCTTAATGCAGACGAAAGATATTGACATAGTTTTCAAAAGTAGCGAGGAATCCATCTTTATGGCGATGGATAAACAATTTTGGGAGCGGATTGTGCTTAACATATTGGCGAATAGCAGGGATTATTCCCCCCCAGGCTCTAAAATAGCCGTCAATTTGAAAATGCAACGCAACAACATTATTCTCTCCATAAGGGACTATGGAATCGGAATACCCAAGGATAAAATATTAGACATATTTTCCCGCTATGAGGGCGATACGGCTCGAGGCTTAAATACGGGATTGGGGCTCTACATTGTGAAAGAGTTACTACTGCTGATGAACGGCTCAATTAGGTTTGTACAGGCAAAACCAGGGGCAAAGGTAGTGATAAAAGCCCCGATATTTCAGATAAAGGCGGAAAAAGATTCGATGACGGTAGACGATTTTTTTGCAACTAACGCCGCCCAGATGGAATTGTCCAATTTTAGAGCCTAACAAATGAATTTGGGAATGCAATGACCGCTATATCGATATTGTTACTTTGAAATTCGTGCAAAATTCTAAGCCGCACCTCGCTTGCGGCGGCAAAATTATTGGCTACGGTCTCCGTCCACATACTTGCTCGGAGTTCTATACCATGTAAGCCAAGCCCACGCACGAATACCGGCACTTTTGGCGTGGTTTCTAGCTGCTCGGGTGTGCGGGTGTCGATAAAATCGATATGATTCCCAATGACCTCCGCTATTATGTGGCAAGCTCTTTCTACATTCGAGTCGTAGCGTATTATAACGTCTATAAATGAAGATGCCCGCTGGTTGCAAAAATTTGAATTTTCGATCATTTCCTTGCTTATTATGGAGTTTGGAATAATTATGCGGCTGTTCAAAAATGTACGTATCACGGTGTGCCTGATGGTTATATCCTCAACAAATCCCGTAATATTTGCGTGCACTAAGTGGATGCGGTCGCCCACCTCAAACGGCTTGAAAATGGAGATGAAAAGCCCATTAAAGGCGTTGCCAAGCGATTCCTGTGCGGCAAGCCCTATAGCCAACGCAACAAAGCCCGATCCCGCAAGCAAAGCGGGGGCTGCGTCCGCAAATTGCGGTATCCATCTTAATGAAAAGATTATGCCTGTAAGCCCGATTATCACACTTAGGACATTTTTCGTGAATTTTCTGTGAATCGTGTCTTTTTCAAATCTGCCCCATCTCATATGCACTAGCTTGGTCGCCGCCAGAGTGATAAGCAAAGTTGCGGCAACACGCAACACAATCTGCAAAAACCCATCACCTGCAAAGAAATCGTTAAGCATTGTAGCCCCCTCTCTGTTGAATAGCAAAAAAGCAAATTCCCACATATGGCGGTTATTTGCTTTTTTATCTGGATAGGCACATAAAAGCCATTGTATCCGCTCATTGCTGAAATTTCTACATTCAACAACGCTTGTTGTACTATACGGTGGATAGTGGGAATTGAACCCACGATCTCAAGAGCCACAATCTTGCGCGGTAACCACTCCGCTATACCCACCAAAATCTTGCATTATGTATCTGGAGGGATTCGAACCCCCGACCCACGGCTTAGAAGGCCGTTGCTCTATCCAACTGAGCTACAGATACGAGCCGCAACTGTTGGAAAGTTCTCAATCCTATCTTCAAACCCCAACCCTCAAAGTCAATATATATCAACTTATAATTCATTATATCACGCCTTTTTTTTTTTGTCAAAATTTTTTTAAAATTTTTTTTCGACTGCAATCGGATACGAATAATTACCTTGAAATGAAAAGCATGGGGCAAAAAATGGGGCAAAAAATTTCCCTCAAAATACGAGCATTTCAAGGGAAATTTCAATTATGTCATATGGCTTGCCAAACCTTTCCTGCAACTTACCCCAACCTAAACCCACGCCGACGTTTCATCTCCTGCTTTATATCAAACTCACTGGGTAACTTTATCAAAACCCCACCCTCAACACGATGGCTCGCCAGCCAATACGCAAAATCCGTTAGCGGGATTAAAATCTTCCTGCCGATACGCTTATGAGCAATCTTGCACTCGCCTTGATTTTTGCGGTAGAAGTGCTGGCTTGCATATTTTCGCCTTATCCCAAAATACTCCGCATACTCATCCAAAGTAATCTCACGCTTGCCTGGGAATAACTCTTTTAGTGTAGCCAATTCCTCATTGATAATTTGCCTTGCGTTTGTCATTGTAAACCTCCTAATACATGATTTTTTAGCATACTCTCTAACTCGCTCCACGTTATTGTGGAATACTCGTAACGCTCTCGCTTAGTGGGCATATCGTCCCAAGTCCGCCCCATGAGCAACCGCCCTGCTTTCTTTTTGTTCCGTCCGCCCCATTGCTTGAAATAAAACGCCACATTTTGATCATTTTTGATGTTTAGCACCCAATCTTCTTGTATGGGACGTGCGTTTGTGCCGCTTTCGCCGCCTACGATTGCCCAATCAATGCCGCTTAAATCTAGCTTGCCCATATCTTGCAAAAGCGGCTCGAACGAAATAAATTTAGTTTTTGCTAGGGTGTGTTTTAGCATTGTTATCCTGTCGTAAAAAATTATTGCCCCCATGTTCTCAACGGTTGTGCCAAGCCAAATATTGTCTGACCACGTTAATTTTATTTGAGTCGATAGCCTAATTATACGGTTGGGTCGCTTGGTTAGCACTTGGAAAGTG
The DNA here is from genome assembly GCA_009778175.1 of Turicibacter sp. Classification (GTDB taxonomy): domain Bacteria; phylum Bacillota; class Clostridia; order Lachnospirales; family WQUN01; genus WRKH01. Next base: position 15,368 of record WRKH01000317.1, on the reverse strand, counting down.
TGTTGCGGATTTTCATTCATAACCGCAAAAACCATTTGTATAAAGCCGTCTGGTACGTCCTCGTGGAATAAATCCGACATCGAGCAGACGAAAATTCGCCTTGGCTTTTTCCACTTATATGGCTCTTTTAGGGCATCTACGTGTAATGTAACGGTAAAATTGTTCGCATATTTCGCATTGCCCATTTTATACAGACGATTCGCCATTTTTGTGGCGTAGCAGTTCGTGCAACCGTCTGATATTTTTGTGCAACCTGTGATTGGATTCCAGGTTGTGTCCGTCCATTCTATTTTGGTGTTTTGTGCCATTTTTATTCTCCCTTATTTTTGTGATAACATTCGCCCCAGTAACAAAGCGACTATAAAGCTAAACAATTTATGTAAAATAGGCTGTTTAGTGGGTCTTTGGGCGGTTTTTCGCCGTTATTTATTTGTATTTGCATTTTTACGCTCCTTTTATTGCAACAATTCAGGATTATCGTGGATATTGCCGATAAGTTCAACTTTTGAAGTGCCGTCTGCATTAAAATGGAGTTCCCAAAATAAATCCCAGTATTCATCTAGCCCGCTATCTTCTGTAAGTCCTTCAACTTTTACAACAAATCTGGCATTTTGCCAAAACACAGTACCTACATGATAATTTTTGGCTATTTTGTCGTAAATTTTGACTATGTCTCCCTCGAATATGAGTTTGCCATGCTTATCTTTTACACCTGTGCAACGTCCAATTGTTCTGTAGTCAACAAAGTTGTAATATCTTAATTTAAGCCCCCAATCTGACCGTTCAAAACTTGTACAGCCATCTGTTTTAACAGGAACAATATAAGTTTCGTCCCAGTCATTGCATAACAGTAAACCCTCAACCCATGTTCCCTCTTCCTCTATATTCTCCATATCGTTTCCGTAACCATCGTATTTCAACACACGACCACGGAACAAATCATTATCTCTCATATTTTAGGCCTCCTTTCCTGTATTGAGTTCCAATAATCGGTAAAATTCTTGTAACCCTCGCCAATCTCTCCACTTAGCCATTCTTTTAAAAAATCGAAATATTCCTCGGCTGTGGCTACGTTGTCCGCTTGGGGGTCGCACCAGTCAATCAACCCACAATATTCGCTGCTACTTACCATGTATTGCAATTCCACCGCTGGGAACTTTTTACTTATTTTTCCCTCGTATTTTTCGCCAGTGTAGTGAAATAGGCGAATTTCTGCCACGTTTGCCACGTTTATTATTTTCGTGGGTGTTGTTATTATTCTCATGTTTGTTACTCCTTTCTGTTGGTAGGCGGAGTGCCGTTTAATTTTGTTACGGCACTCCGCAATTTTTGATTTTATGCTACCAAATCTCCCAAATCCTTACGTGGGTTGTTTGAGTGGGGGATTATTCGGTCTATGTTGATTAGTTCTATCATTTTTTGTCTCCTATTCTTCGCTCATGTAGCATTTGATTTCCACGCCGTAAAAGTCGAAGATGTATTCCGTTGCGAGTAAGGCGTTTTTCAGTTCTTTGTTTAGCTTTTTGCGGTCGAGGAATGTCGCCTTGCCGATAAATTTTGGCAAGCCTAATTTTTCTAAAATGGTGGTCTCTGCAACCGCTAGGCTCTCGTGTTTTACTCCGTCTATTATCCAAAATTTCATGTGTTGCTCCTTTCTTTTGGGCGGTAGCTTGTGCGTACCGCCCTTGCGAGTGGTTTATCCGCACAAATATTCCGCACGTTCCAACATTGCTCGCTCTTCGCTGTAACTCATCATAAATTCGTCCTTGCTGTCAACCAGTAAAAAGTCGTAAATATGGTCGTCTTTTTCCTCGCATCGGCATTTCGCCGTTAGCTTTTTGCCGCAATAGGCACAATAATTGATTTTTGGCATTTTGTTGCTCCTTTCACTAGCCCCTTTGGGGCGGTAGGAGCGGTATTTTTCAACCGCTCCTATGTAATTATTCTTATACCCGACTAATACCCTAAATTTCTATAAAGGTTAAATTTTCATGTGAAATGCCGTTTTCTGCTAATCTGCGAGCATTTGGTTGCACACCCGTCCAATATTCAAGTGCGGCGGCTTTTGCCATTTCTATATCTTGATTAATGGCTATAATATCGCCATCCCAGTAGATTAAGTGGTGTTCGCATTTTCCTACCACCTGCATTTTTATACCTCTAAATAGGTATTTGTTTAGCTCCTGTCCGTTGTTTGTGATTTTGATTGTTTTTGCCATTTTAGCACCTCGTTGTTTTCTAGCCCTGTTGGGCGTTGCGGAGCGGTGTTTTCAACCACTCCTTGCAGTTGTTATTGTTATATCCAGTTTTCTCCGATTTCCATCTTTCTACTTATAACGCTCGTCCGCTCCGTGATCAGCATCCGAGAGGTCTGTACAATCCACTTTCACCAAGGTCTAGGTTGCTTTTACCATTTAAGCCTATGCACTGGCCACTTGGTTCGTCAGTTTCGTAGGTCAATCCCCCATGATAACGGCGGGGGCTGCGAAGAAAGTTTTGGCGTTTTGTCGGTTGTTGGTTTTTTATTTCTTTTTCAATTTTTATTATGATACTATTATACCACAATAAAATAATAAAGTCAAATTTTTTATTGATTTTTCTCAAACTTTCGTTCGACTTTTATCGACAATATATGATAAAATATCGAATTTTTATGATATTTTAGGGGAATTTTAGAGGTGAGTTTGTTGGTTGTTTTTTATTTTTTTGGGGGGATTTTGTTGAGGGTTATTTTTTGCAACAAAAAAACACCCCCTCAATTAAAAATCAAGAGGGGGTGAGTTACTCCAAAAATTAAAAATTTTTCTTTATTATCTTGCCAAACAATTTGAGTATTTCGACAACTATGATAGCCAATATCGTGGCTCCGAAACCGCCCAATGTTTCTCTTAAAGCGATGCTATAATTTTGCAATATAGTAAAAATTGTCTCGCCGCTTAAATCCATTACTGAAATAGGCATGATAACGAAAATGAATAACAGCAGAAAAATTATAGTCGAACCCAGTATAATATTGGCGTATTTTTTCAATGTGGTCAGCACTTCTAAGACCAGAGTATGCCCTGCATTAGCTCTTTCCTCAGAACGCTTTTCCTTTGCGGTTAATCTCCTTGGCGGAGTTTGTTTACCTTTGGGACTACTTGTTTGCGATTTTTCAAAAAGAGGTTGGCTAGTTGGCATTTCCTCGGTAGGTTTTTTTACGCTTCTAGTAGCCATTGTTCCTCCTTTATATCATCGTCATCGATGTATAAATTTTTTGCCTCTTTTGCCTTAGACCAGGCGGAATTTTCAGCATGAGTTATATCAGAAAGTTCGCTTGGGGAATGTTCACTATAATGATACCAAACCCAATCAAGTGCTTTGTGGAATGCTTTTTCCTTATCAGACACGACAAAAATTGAATTATTTTCACGTATATAATCATTAATCCCCTTTAAACGATAGTCTTTAAGCCTTTTATAGACACTTGGCAACACAGGTCCCCACGTCCACACCTCGAAATATTCCTCAAACATAGGTGTATCGGTTTCTTGTAAATATCTCTTGTATGTAAAATACAGCAATTTTTGTAATTTCATCGGCGTTATTGCTATATTTTCGGCAAATGCTTTTTCTAATATGCTATTTGCTATTATATAAGCTAAGTTGATTGGTTTTTTAGTCATTTGTCTATCCCCATTACTTTAGTAATTCCGTTACCAAAAACAGTATACCACAAAGTTTTATATTTTACAATCAATTTTTATAAAATAAAAAAACGCCCCTCAATGTAAATTAAGAGGCGTTTTCTTTCCTACTCTACAAACAACTCATGCACACCTAGTTTTAGTTCCAGTTCCACATCTGACATCTGATATCCCGCGCTAGATAGCAACTCATACAGCAACCCCAAATCCTCGTCCTCTTTATGGCGACAATCATAGTCAAAAAACATTGATTTATCGTCTTCGAGCCGCAAATATGAAACTTTGACATACTCCCCATAGCTAAAGCAAGGGGATTCAGGGATACAAACGACATTAGCAAGCAAACGCTTGTCTGACAGTATCTTTCCCTAGAGTAGATGCCCCTACTCTTAAAATATTAGTTGCGGCGTTAAAATCTCTATCATGTTCCACGCCACAGTTAGGACAAACCCAAGACCGCTGACTTAACGGCAATTCTTCAAGCCTATGGTCGCAGTTAGAACAGGTTTTGCTTGACGGATAGAACCGAGGTATTTCTACAACCGTTGTACCAAACTTGACAGCTTGAACTTTAAGGATTTGCACGAATTTACTATGCGACAAGTCAGATATTTTCTTACCCCATAGCCGTTGCATAGCCTTGATATTAAGGTCTTCAATGAAAATAAAAGCATATTCGCCGCACAAATGATTCGCTAACTTAAAATGGAAATCTTTACGCAAATTAGCGATGTGTTCGTGGGCTTTTGCTAACTTTAATCTTGCTTTTTTGCGGTTGTTTGAACCTTTCTTCTTGCGAGATAGTTCTCGGTTTAACTTAGCTATGAGGTTGGAGTTTTGCTTGAAAAACAATGGCGAGACTATATCACACTTGTCGCTTGCAGTTAAGAATGTTTTAAGCCCGAAATCAAAGCCGACCATTTTACCAGTTCTTGCTAAGACTTCGGAGGGCATATCCTGATTGCAGACTATAAAGATATGTATAGAGCCTGTGGTGGAGCGTTTAACGGTTATCGTTTTGACTGTACCGTCAATCTCACGAGATTTGGAAAACTTGTATTTTACGCCTTTGATTTCTATCGTGTTGCCGTACAGCTTGTAGCCAGTTTGCTTTAGCGTGAACGATTTATACTTGACTAGCTTTCTAAAAATCGGCGGATTAGTGCGTACTTTGCGTTTGAGGTTGCGAAAAAACAGGTTATAGCCACGGTCAATGCGGTCGGTTATATCTTGGATAGCTTGCGAATTTAATGCTTTCCAAGACGAAAATTTCGCAGTCTTCTTCAACTTGGTTATGTGTCTTTGCAAGGTCGCTTTAGGCAGATATTTGCCAAATATCTTGTAGTAGCGTTTATGCAGGGCGATACAATGGTTGTATATTTTGCCAGCTAAATATATGTCGTCATGTAGGTGGCGGTTACGTTTTGACCGATATAGCTTAAAGGTATAGGTTTTTATCAAGTTATTTCCTCCTCTCTATGATTTAACAACAACTACATCCTAACACAAAAATACTAAAAATGCAAGTGTTTTACAAGAAAATCCTTGTCTTATATCCCCATAGTTAAAACTAGGGGCTTTACGACAAGTTCGGTAAACTCCTCATAAATAGCACTTTCTAACTTTGCTGTTTTCGTATCTTGCACTTCGCTGTACAAGTATACTAAACTTTCTAATTCTTCAATCCATTCTTGGATATTGTCGGTTGCACCATATTTTGGCAAATGGTTTAATACCATATTTCGCAAGGTGCTAACCTGTTTCAATTCCAACATTGCATTTTGTAATTTAGCTGAAATCATTTTTTCTTCCTCTTTTTATCATCTCATATAAAGGCTCTTGGCTAGACGTGCAGTCTTCCTCATCTATAACGCACTTAACGGTCGCTTTGTACCTTAGGCATTGTTTTAGTACATTCCGCCGCAAAAACCTAACTCGGTTGCCTCTCTATGGTTTAGGCTGTTGGTTGATTTCTGCGGTTTCGTGGGGATTGCTGACTATTGTTGTGAGGTTGTTTTGTCGTGTCGGCAATGTGTCGGTTATTGATGGCGTGGGCGGAAATCGAATCCGCCTGTAAATCCTCTATTTCACGCCAATATTTCTAATAACATATTATGCGATTTTCCTTGCGTTTATTGAAACGCCAGTAATCAAAAGACATCTCCTTTCCAGTGTTTCTGCACCTAACTATCCTATCGAACCGCTGATATTCATTGTCTTCGCCAAACATAAAATATTTGCCGTATTCCCTACCATATGCTGTGTTGTTGGGAAAATCAAATTGCGGAAATAATTCAAATAGCATTTGCCAGTCCAACTCTTCACGGTTTAATCCGTTGTTCAATTCCAAATATTTTGTTAGTGTATCAAACATTTTTTCCTCCTTTTTTCATTTGCTTGGTGGCGGCGGCTGGCGACCGTCCACGGTCGCCACTACGTGCTAACCTGTCGACAATCCTCGACGGTGGGGGATTCGGTTAATGTATCCGTTTTTAAGCCGATGCCGATATTAGTCATTTCCGCCTGTCTCAACATTCCGTAAATCACGAGCCGTGTCTTTTCGTCAGCTTTTTCAATCAACTCGTAAAATTTTTGCATTTCGATTCTCATATTATTCGCTCCTTTCAAAATCAACTCTCTCAACGCTAAAATTATTATACCACATTGAGAATATAAATGCAACTTTTTTTGAAAAATTTTTCTCAATGTGGTATAATGACATTAGAAAGGAGTTTTTAACATGAACGAACGCATAAAACTAATAAGGAAGATGTTGGGGAAAAGCCAATTAGAATTTGGCTCAAAAATTAAATTTAGCGGTAATGCTATTTCTAATTTCGAGAACAACATGAGGTCATTAAGTCCGCAAACGATTTTGGCAATCTGTCGTGAATTTAATGTAAATGAAAATTGGTTGAGGACTGGCGAGGGGGAAATGTTTAACTCTACGGTAGAAGAGGTTATAAAGGAACTAGAGGAAAAACATCAACTTGACGATTTGGACAAAAAAATCCTTGAAACTTATGTAAAATTGCCAAAAGATATACAGACTACCTTAAAAGGCATTATAAAGACATTTATCGAGGAAGAACGCCAAACCGCCAATGTAGGGGCGGATAATATCCGCCCGCAACCTACAACCCCCACGGCAACAGAAACGCCGCCAGCCGCCGCCGCACCGCCGTCCGACACCACAACAGCGGCAATCCTAGCACGGCTGGAGAAATTGGAGCGAGAAAACGCCGTAAAGGACGAGGAAATCGCAAGGCTAAAAGCCGCCGTCAAAAAAACCACGGAGTTGCTAAACGACGAAGATATAGAAGAGAATCTTGGGAATATTTACGTTGCGTGAATGGGCACTGGTGGTAGGAAAGGCACAATTAGGAATTTAGTAGAAAGGGATTAAAAAATGACAAAAATGTTAAAAGTTACCCATGAGGGTGTTCTAAAATTAAACAACACCGATTTAGATGTTGCGGTTTTGGAGAATGGGACAAGAGTAGTAAACCAAGCATCTGTATTTAAGGCGTTTGACCGCCCATCACGTGGAAATTCCCGCGTGATCAATATACCCGTTTTCATGGATGCAAAAAACCTACAACCGTTTATAACATCAGAACTCCAAGCGGTGATCAATAAGATTGATTACATAGATTTAAGCGGAAATCAAAAATCGGGATTTGATGCGATAATAATTCCGCTAGTTGCTGATTTGTATCTACGTGCAAGAGAAAGCGGTGCAATAAATAGGTTGGCACAATTAGAAACAGCTCAAAAAGCCGAGATATTAGTAAGGTCATTGGCAAAGCTAGGAATAATCGCCCTAATAGACGAAACCACAGGCTACCAATACGACCGAGAACGGCTAGAACTGCAAAAGACCCTAAATGCCTACATAGCTGAAGAAACGCTAAAATGGCAACTAACTTTCAAGTTGGATTTCTACAAGGAATTGTTCCGCCTGTGGGAAATTCCATTTTCTGCCAAAAATATTGCCAAAAAACCCCAATTTATCGGCAAACTAACATTAAAATTGATTTACGAGCAGCTGCCAAAAGGAGTTGTCGAAAGATTAAAAGAAATCACACCCAAAGGCGAAAATGGCTATAAATATCGCCTACATCAAAATTTAACGCCCGAAATCGGAAGAGAACATCTAAAAGAGCAGATTCACAAGGTTACAACCCTAATGGAGATTTCCAAAAGCAAAGACGGATTTTGGCGATTGTTTGATGAGCGATACGGCTCTGGGCAAATTTCGCTTGATTTGGACGAAATGTAGTAAACGCCATGTTTATAGTCGGGAGTGCGATACCCCCATGTCATGGGCGTGGGGGTTGTTTGGTTGACAAAAATCGACACAGATTGTCGGAAAGTTTTTTGCAAAAAAAATTGACACTACTACAAATTTATAGTATAATATAGTTATAAATATAGAAAGGAGGAAAAACATTGCGGATAATAGACTACAAGACCAAAGGTGGCAAAAACGTCATTAAGGAATATCTGGACAAGCTACCCGAAAAAGACAAAATCGCTGGCTACGACATAAGACGAGCCATAAGAAAACAAGGCGACACAGCGTTAAAGGCGTTAAACACAAGACAATTAAAAGGCAAGCTGTGGGAAATAAAATTTTCAAGCAACCGCATAATGTACATAACAGCAGACCAACACAAAATATATTTCCTGCACATATGCAAAAAGCAAAAGCAAAAAGCCGAAAAAGGCAACCTAAACAAGGCAATCAAACGAGCAAAAGAAATCGGTTTAACGATAGATTAGGGGGATTTTCCCTCTATCTATCGTACAAAAAGCAAAGGAGACCAAATTATGCCATTTATAGAAGTAGATGCTAGGGAAGAAGAAGCAATGCTTGAAGAGATGATAAACACAAGCCCCGAGGCAAGAGCCGCCCACGAGGATTTTACAAGAGAGTTTGAGTTCCGCAAAAAATTGGTACTCGTAAGAGAAGAGGCTGGGCTTACCCAAAAGGAACTCGAAAAATTATCACGGCTCGACCAACGCACCATCAGCCGTATCGAAATCAACAAGGAAATTAGCCCAAGCGTTAAAACCTTAATGAAATACCTTGGGGCAATGGGGTATTCGCTGGATATTGTGAAGGATTGAGCGGTGGTTATAACCCCCATGTCATGGGCGTAACCATTGCTTGCAAACCTCGCTAACCACATTCCGCATCATAAACGGCGGCACAGACATCCCAAGCAAATATTTAATACCAAAAAGCCCTGTACTCTCCCCAAAATCAAAATCCGTGGGGAAGGTCTGGACGGCAATCATATCAGCAACCGACAGCATAAGCCCATCGCACATACGATAAATACACCCTGCGGACGTGAGCGTTCTACAAACTTGATGGTCGCTTATGATGGAATTGGAGCGGCGACCGTAGGATTTTTCGTAAGGATTGCGTTTGTAAATATCCTGTATATTCGTGTCGGTGGGGAGGCGGTAATCTAAATAGAATTTTTGTTTGCCGCTAGGGTCTGTAAAATCCGCACCGTGTGGGCTTCGTATCTCGCCAAATGGAATTGGCGGAAAGTCAAAATCAAGCGAAATTTTGGGCAAATCCAAATCCTTGCGGCGAGCGATGAAGAAAAGCCGTTCCCTAGCTTGTGGTACTTGCATAAACGCAGAATTTAGCAGGAAAATTTGGCAGTCGTAGCCCGCATTGTCAAACTCATGCAAAATCTCGTGGACGTAGCCTTTTGCCTTGCCTAGGATTAAGCCTTTGACATTTTCGGCAATGACGATTTTCGGGCGGAATTTGCGAGCGACTTTAATAAACTCCAAAAATAGGTTGTCGAGCCGCTGCTCTCTTTGCCCCTCACGGAATCGCTTTTCGCTGCCGAATTTGCCGACCACGTTACGGGCGGAAATCGAAAACACGCTACATGGGGGGCTTCCGTCCAATATGTCGAGGTTGTAGAGTTCGTTTGGTAAGCGTTGATTCAGGAAGTTGCGAATATCCACGTTGAAATTATAGCGTGGCCTATGATTTTTTATGTAAATATCGTTCATGCGGCGGTCGATTTCGCAGTTGCCGATTACGTCAAGGCCAGCTAGTTTATAGCCCATGGTCGAGCCGCCCGCACAGGAAAAACATGAGAAGACTTTTGGAGCGGAGGGTTTTGGGCGTGGCAAATCTGCCAGCCGCCACGGTTTATACATTATAAAGAAACCCACAACGTGGGCATTCGCAAGTAAACCTATCTCGTGCGTAGTCTGCCGTGTCGATTTCTTTGTTGGTGTTTTTGAGGTCGGTTTTGGGATTTGTTTGGTCGATTTGCTTGTCTTGTTCTTGCATTACTACACCCCCTTGTAAAAACGGTGGTTTCCATGGTCAAACAATATTTCCAACCGTCTCTCACGTACGGCTCGCTCATGCCAAACATCAGGGGTTAAATGGCTGATTGCGTGAAAAAAAGTTGCACCCTGTGAATAATCCACACCGTTTAACACATTATACACAGCCGATTTCGTGAGTTCAGACGGCTCGGCATCGTAAAAATCCGCTCGCTCGACTACGGTAAACGCCCCTTGTTGATATACAATATCTGCAAGACAGGCGTTGTTATTCCTCATGCGATTAAGAACCACGTTTGCGACCAATGTCTGCCCTTTCAAATCCTCGCCACGGCTCTCCCAATGTACCACAGTTTCAAGTAGGCGGATTTCGTCCGTTGTGAGGTTGTGAACTGGTGTCAAATTTGCACCAGTTGGATTTTCCGTTTTGGAAATAACCACAGGCAACCGCCGCACCTCGTCCCAGCTAACCTCATATCCCAACGCCGCCGCAAAATCCGTCAGTCTAACAAAGGTCGCTCCGTTCTCGATAAAGCCGCCGACCGTCTCGATACGTCCTAAAATGTCGATTTGCAACTTGTCGGAAATATTGACAAGTTCCGAGCCATTCGGGCGGATGCTATCCGCCCCTACGGACGGCGTGTCGATTCCTAGAAACGCCACAACGCCGTCCGCCAAAGCCGCCGCCATCTCCTGCCGCTTGCTCCGCAAAATCCCCAAATCAGGGTTGGCGGCTGGGCTGTCGATAAAGCCGAGTTCTAGCAATATCGCTGGCATTCTCGTGCCACGCAACACACCCAAAGAACCGTGCCGAGTGCTAGTGTCAAATTTCACGCTACGATTACGCAAGCCTATTTTGGTGGTGTATGTGTCATTGACGGCGGTCGCAAACTCATGGCTCACAATGTCATTTGGTTGTACAAACGTCTCCGCCCCTGTGCCGCCGCCAGCATTCGTGTGAATTGAGATAAAAAAGTCCGCATTATGGCTATTTGCATATTCTGCCCTCGCATTTATTCCCATTGCAACGTCCAGTCGCCGTGTGTAAAGCACCTCGCAGCCTTTTTGTTCTAAAATCGCTCCGAGTTTTAACGCCACATCGAGGTTGATGTTCGATTCTCGTAAGCCATTAGCGACCGCTCCTGGGTCTGCTCCGCCATGCCCTGCATCTATGCAAATAATCGGTTTTTCCGTTATTTTTCGTCCCATGTTTTCCTCTCCTCTCTGCTCTTCCATGCTGAATAGGTCGGTATTTCTTCCTCTTCGACTGGCGTGGCGGTTAATTCCGTTTTTTTTCCTGCCCGTCCGTCAGGCGGGTCGGAGTTTACATCCCTTTTCGTAAAGAAATACGTTATGACCGCCCCCAAAGTCAGCACAAACTCATTCGGCAACGCCCGCTCCGTTATCGTCATAAAGCACAGCGTACCCACCAACACCAGCGTTACTACTGTTTTAACCATATTTAACACCTCTAATTCCTAATAGCGTTCTTTACTTCAGCAATTACCGTGTCCATTTTAACATCAAGACGTTCGTATTTTGCCGCCAAATCTTTGGTCGAGTCGTTGATTGTGTCCATGCGGTTGTGCAGTCTTGTAGCCAATCCGTCAAAAGCCTTTTTAATGCCATCTTGGCAGATTTTTAGACTTGTTACCGCCTCCGTATTGCCCTCAACCACTTTTATAATGAGTTTCTGCCATTCTTTTGCCACTTTTTCACGTTCGATTTCATGCTCTCTGTCGAGTTTTGCTCGGTCGCTTATGCGGTCTTCGATTTTTTCGGCTCGGTCGTTTTCTAGCTTTTTCACTTTGTTGCTATGTCGTAAGATTAAGCCGATTACCACTGGCGAGAGTATTGCCGCAATTACGAAAAACAGGATTAACTCGCTGTTTGTGGCTGATACTATCCCTGAGTAGACTTCGTAGGTTGATTGCGTATAATTTTCATAATCCATCTAGCTGTCCTCCTTTAATTTTTGGTAGATTTCTTTAATCATCTCTTCCATGGACGGCTCGACTTCTTCGTCTAGTATTTCGAGTTTTGGCTGTGTGGGTTTTGTAAATGAGCCGTCTGCGTTGTGTATACAACCTATAAGTTCTGTATCGTAACAAGTGCATTGTATCATGTTGGGGTCGTCTATCTCGCTACCTAATTGGGAAATAGCTACTACTATATCTCCTATTTTTTGTGCGTAAAAATAACAATTTTCCATTTTTTCCCTCCTATAAAAATTCTATGACTTGCCAAGAGTAGCTATATACTGTAATGTTCCATGTGACGGCACCAGAACCGCTTGACACTAACGGAAGTTGTAGTTGGCTATTGGAAAAAAAGCCAGCAACTAAAGTGTCAGAAGTGCGGAGTGTACTTGGAAGACCAGTTGGGGTTAGGTGCGATGGAAGAGGCGACGATAAACCTGAATTTCCGTACGCTCCTGCAATACTAAAGGCCTGGTGAGCCACTCCCCCAATCGTTTGCTGACCCCCCACTATTGTTACAGCTTGAGAGCCTGTCAACATTAAAAAACTTTTAGCTAAATTCACAGGTGTTATATTAACTCTATTGCTTCGGAGCGAGTTAACGAAATTTTGCAATACTGAGGCATTATTAAAGCTTTGCGTGAATCCGCCAACAGTCCCTCGTTGTACTCGCACAGCTACATTAATGCCACCGCCACCTGTGCCACCCGAAAGCATACCAAGCAAGGCGTTTAATTTAGCATTAACCGAGCCATTTGTAACCGAGCCGTCTGTGGCTGCTGGGTCGCCAATACTTTCCGCCGCCGCACGGCTGGACACAAACTCATCAAGGCGGCTTAGGTCGATGTCTTTTATAGCGTTTAGTAGCTTGTTGATTAGGTCATCAAGGATATTGTCAAGCGTGTTGCCTGTGTTTCCGTCTCGTATGGCTTGCATGCTTGTAACTGGATGCACCACGTCAAAAGGGCTGTTGCGGGTGTCTGCGGGGTTTTCGTATACTCGGCTTTCCGCTATGTAGGTGTTACGTTTGCCACCTGTTTTTTCGGTGTTATCATTCTTCTTTTTTGCCATTGTCAAATCTCCTTTTCAATAAAATAATGCAACCTCGTTCCATTCTGCGGAATGTCCGCATCTGAAAGCTCAATTAGCCGCATTAAACGGTCATTTAGATAATTATTGGTAACGCTCCCACCAGGTGCGACCAACACCTCAATATGCCGCACATAGTGATTTAATACGTAAAATTCCATTGTATGGTAATGGTGGGTTAAAACAAAACCACCGCCTGCTGTGGGCGGCGGTAAAATATTATCTTGGTCGGGCCCCGCCAGCCACGCATACGCAAAGGGAATACCTGGCTTTTTCAAGACGTAATCAAAAATGGGTGTGCCACCTGCATTTGGGACAGGTCGTCCCTGCCATTCCCTTGGGACGAGTAATTTTTCGCCGTTTTCGTCTAGTTCCCATTCGCTGTTTGCGTACAGCATAATCTCACGAACGGCTGTGTTTTGGGTTATATGTTCGTTGGAGACCTCGGTAAATATTCGCAAAATCGACTTCTCGCCGTCATGTTTTTCAAACTGGCGGTCGACTATGTGAGCGGTTACTCCGAGTGGTGTTTTTAACTCTATGATAGCGGCTTTCTTCTTTTCTTCGGTAAATTCCTCGTACCGCCCACTCCCCATTTCGATGTAATCGGGAAAAGTAGGCTTGTTTGCAAACATTCCCTCGATTATTTTTTGCGAGCCTGTGTGTAATAAAATTCCTTTATAGTGTGCCATTTTTTGTCCTTTCTTTATCATTTTCCTTTGTCGCATCCCTATGGGGTGCGTGGATTGAAATCATTGTTAAAGTTGACTTCTCGCCGTGATTGTGGTAATCTAAATTTGTAAGTGTCGCATCCCTATGGGTGCGTGGATTGAAATTAAATTTCCGCAGGGCTGCCGCCGTGATTGATTGTGTGAGCCACATTAACCGAAACATAAAGTTTCGTTTTGCTTTCGCCGTCAAAATTTCGCTCCGAGGGGGTTATGCCGTGGCGGACTGCGTGAGAAATTGCTGTCGCAACGGTTATCGGTATATCGTCCATTTCGTGTTGTATCCGCAAGCGGAAAATCAGCTGAACTCCGCCAGCTTTTACTTTTACAGCGATATGCAAAACCCTAAAATCTAACCAACTTTCAAGGGAAATTAGCGGCGTATCAAAAATAATTGTTGCTGGCCAGTTTGGATCTTCGGTGTAAATCATTGGGCTATTTTTCCATAGCAAAGTTATTAGATGATGCACTTCTTCGTAAGTTGTAAGGCTTGTATTTAAGAAAATTTTCCATGCAAGCATTACACGGTACATATCATCGTCCATTTCAACGTTCATATCTGCGAGGTGTGCGGTAATTAGGGCTTGCATTCGTGAAAGTACAACGATGTCGCCGATGCCGTCTAGTTGCTTGCCTTCCGCCGTGGGAAAATGCCGTTGTTCCCATAATTCTACAAGAAAATCGTGTATCTCTTGCAGTTGTCCGCCTAAAACTTCGTTTAGGGCTTGAATATTCGGTTTATTGTCAAATTGGCTGGGTAAATCTTCTAATAATTGGGCGGTTAAGTCCCATTTTGGTTTATCCATTTATTAGCACCTCAATTTTACTGGGTTCGGTAAATGCAAGTTGGCGCGGCGTTATTTCTACCAAGCCTGTTGTGTATTTTTCAGGCTCTTTTTTTATGTCAACCGTGGCGAAGTGGCTTGTCGCAATATAGGCAATTCCTGGGATTTTCTCGTGCAAGTGATGCACAAACAACCGCTGACTGCTTATATTTTGTCCAGGTTTAGCGGTTTGCAATCGTTCCGTTATTGTCTCTTGGATTGCTTGCACATAATTTGGCGGCAAAATCTGACTTGCATCCAATGTCAACTCTATTTTGTACCAAATATATACTGGTTGTGGACGTGTAAATTTTATCAGCACAGTTTCGTTTTCATTTGCCGTAACAAAACTTTCAACATTGCCGTGCGTTTGGATTCCTGCGGCTTTGGCTTGCCAAATTTGTTGTGCTATTTGGCGATTGCTGCCGCCCATAACTACCAACTCTACGCTGTGGGGCGGTCTGCCGTATTCGTCCCAAAGATGCGTATCGTTTTGGAAACCTCGCACGCTTTGCACACCCTGCACATTTTGCCAAATGGCGGATTCTATGCTTTCAACCATGTTTGCCGACCGCAAATATATTTTGTCAATGTACGATTTTCGCAATCCAATGTCATTTTCCAACAGCCGCCCTGCGATGTGTGGCAAGCGGTTTTCAACATCTAGCAAGCCGACAACGCTTGTTATTATCTGCGTTATTGTGCCGATTGGTAGGATTAACTCGCCATATT